>JAISNE010000381.1 GCA_031276375.1 Accumulibacter sp. | reverse complement strand
GGAACTCGCCGACGCGCGCGGCGAAATCGACGCCATCGACGAAAAGTTGCTCGAACTCCTGAACCGGCGGGCGCGCTGCGCGCAGAAGGTCGGGGAGTGCAAGGCGCGGCGGGGCGAGGGCGATTTCATCTACCGTCCGGAGCGCGAAGCGCAAATACTGCGGCGCATCCAGGAAAAAAACGCGGGGCCGCTGTCGAGCGAAAGCGTGACCTGGTTTTTCCGCGAGGTGATGTCCGCCTGCCTGTCGCTGGAGCGTCCGCTGTCGGTCGCTTTTCTGGGGCCGCTCGGCACGTTCTCGGAAAGCGCCGCCACCAAGCATTTCGGACACGCCGCGCAACTGCGCCCGCAAGCTTCGATCGACGACATTTTCCGCGCGGCAGAAACCGGCCACGCCGATTTTGCCGTGGCGCCGGTGGAAAATTCGACCGGCGGCGCGATCGGGCGCACCCTCGACCTCTTGATGGCCTCGCCGCTCAATGTCTGCGGCGAAGTCGTGCTGCGCATCCATCAGCATCTGATGAGCAAGGAAAGCTCGCTGGAGTCCATCGCCACGGTGTATTCGCACGCCCAATCGCTCGCGCAGTGCCATGAATGGCTTAACCGCTCGCTGCCTGGGGCGCGGCGCGTCCCGGTCGGCAGCAACGCGCAGGCCGCGCAGTTGGCCGCGGCGGAAGCGGGCGCGGCGGCGCTGGCCGGAGAAGCGGCGGCGCGGCGTTACGGCCTGGACATCCTGGCCGGCAACGTCGAGGACGAAGCGAACAACACGACCCGCTTCTTCGTGCTCGGACGCCAGGAAAGCGGCGCGTCGGGGAACGACAAGACCTCGCTGATCATGTCCGCGCCCAATCGCACCGGCTCGCTGTACGAGCTGCTCGCGCCGTTCTCCGAGGCCGGCGTCTCGATGACGCGCCTGGAGTCGCGCCCGGCGCGCCATACGCTGTGGGAATACGTGTTCTACGTCGATGTCGAAGGACACCGCGACGATCCGCGAGTGGCCCGCGCGCTGGCCGAACTGGCGCGCCGCGCCGCCTATCTCAAGGTGCTCGGGTCGTATCCCGTCGCCGTTTATTGAACCACTTTTTCCGAGGATTCGAGCATGTCACTCTGCGATCAAGCACTTCCTTACGTCCGCGCCATCGCGCCCTACCAGCCCGGCAAGCCGATCACCCAGTTATCCCGCGAACTGGGCATTCCGGCCGAGCGCATCGTCAAACTGGCGTCCAACGAAAACCCGCTGGGCATGAGTCCGAAAGCGAGGAGCGCGCTGGAAGCGGCGGTGAACACGCTGGAACGCTACCCGGACGACTTCGAACTCAAGGCCGCGGTCGCCGCGCATACCGGTCTCGGCAAGGAGCGCATCGTGCTCGGCAACGGCTCGAACGACCTCCTCGACATCGCCGCCCGCGTGTTCCTCGCGCCGGGGCGCTCGGCGGTCTACTCGCGGCACGCCTTCGCGGTGTACCCGATCGCCTCGCTGACCGCCGGCGCCGAACCGATCGCCGCGCCGGCCAGGGACTTCGGGCACGATCTCGACGCCATGCGCGCCGCCGTGCGGCCCGATACGCGCCTCGTCTGGATCGCCAACCCGAACAATCCGACCGGAACCTACCTCCCCCACGCGCAACTCGAAGCGTTCCTGCGCGTGCTGCCGGGCGACATCGTGGTGGTGCTCGACGAAGCCTACAACGAATATCTGCCGGTCGACGCGCTCGGCGATTCCAGGGATTGGCTCGGAGAATTCCCGAACCTGGTGATTACGCGCACCTTCTCGAAAATCTACGGCCTCGCCGGGCTGCGCGTCGGCTACGCGCTCACCTCGGCGGACATCGCCGACCTGATGAACCGCGTGCGCCAGCCGTTCAACTGCAACAACCTGGCCCTGGCGGCGGCGAGCGCCGCGCTCGACGACCATGAATTCGTCGCGCACAGCCAGCGCATCAACCGCGCCGGCATGGAACAACTGACGTCCGGCTTCCGGCGGCTCGGCTTCGAGTTCATTCCATCGTATGGCAACTTCGTCGCTTTCCGCGCCGGCGATGCCGCATTGATCAACGAAAAGCTGCTGCGGCAAGGCGTGATCGTCCGCCCGATCGCCGGCTACGGCATGCCGGAATGGCTGCGCGTGACCGTCGGCGCCGAGGCCGAGAACCGGCGTTTCCTGCAGGCGCTGGAGGCCGCCCGCGGATGAGTTCCGAACCGGAATTTGGCAAGCTCGTCATCTTCGGCGCCGGCCTGATCGGCGGATCGTTCGCCCTGGCGCTGAAAGCCGCCGGGCAGGTGGACGAGGTCGTCGGTTTCGGGCGCGGCCTGGCGACGCTGACGCAGGCGCTGAATCTGGGCATCATCGACCGGATCGGAAGCAATCCGGGGCAGGAAATGATCGGCGCCGATCTGGCGCTGATCGCCACTCCCGTCGGGCAGATGCCGGAAATCCTGGCGCGCATCGCCCCGTACCTCGGCGCGGAGACCGTGGTCACCGACGGCGGCAGCACCAAGTCCGACGTGGTGGCCGCGGTGCGCGAACATTTCGGGGAGCGCGCCCGGCAGTTCGTGCCGGCGCATCCGATCGCCGGCGCGGAAAACAGCGGCGCGTCCGCCGCGCGGGCCGACCTGTACCGAAACAAGAAAGTGGTGTTGACGCCCCTGCCGGAAAACCCGGTATTGAACGTGGCGCGCGTCCGTTCGGCCTGGGAATGGTGCGGCGGAGAAGTCTTCGAACTGACGCCGGAAACGCATGACCGCATTTTCGCCGCGGTCAGCCACCTGCCGCACCTGCTGGCCTTCGCCCTGGTTCACGAATTGGCGCTGCGCGAAGACAGCCCGCTCTATTTCAAATTCGCCGCCAGCGGCTTCCGCGACTTCACGCGCATCGCCGCCAGCCATCCGGAAATGTGGCGCGACATCTGCCTGGCCAACCGCGAGGCGTTGCTCGGCGAACTGGAGCGTTACCAGGCAAGGCTCGGCGAACTCCACGGCGCGCTTTCCCGCGCCGACGGCGAAATGCTGCAAAAAGTCTTCGATGAAGCGCGGGTGGCGCGGCGGGAGTGGGGGGCAGGGGACGGAAGACAGTAAATAATGCGGCGCGAAGCGCCCGGTTGCTAATCTAAAGAAACACTGAATATACACATCCAGCGTTGCCTTGGAAACATCGATACCTACTAAATTTTCCGTGACGACTTCACTCATTTTCATTCCCCTTCCTTGCAAAATTCGGGTTCCATGTCCGGGTAACCGTTCGGGTTCCAGGTGAAAAAACCGGCTGGACGCTCTTGGCTTTCCCGCAGAGTCATTGCTGTTCCGAGGGGGAAAGGAAACGAAGGAAGATATACGACGGTGAATTCACTTCATGTCGCGGCGCCTGACTTGGTTTTCGGCGAGAAAGGTTGCGAACGGTCTTCAAACGGAAGACAGGCGCTCGTTTTTCATCCGGGCCGAAACATCTATTGTGGGTAAACCGCTTTTCCGGGATGATGATCTTTTCTGGATACGCGGAAAACATTCGCAATGCCCACAAAAAATACCTCGACGGGCGGCGACAACGCCGGCTTTTCTCCCCGCATGTTGATGCTGATGCTCTTTGTCGCTTTGGTCTGGGGCTTGAACTGGCAGGTGATGAAAGTCGCGCTGCGGGAAATTCCGCCGCTGAGTTTCCGCGCCTTTACCTCGCTGGCGGGCGGCGTCGGGCTGATGCTGATCGCGTGTCTGACGCGGCAGCCCTTGCTGCCGCCGAAGGGCAAGTGGCCGGTGCTCATCCTGCTCGCCGCCACCAATATCACGGGCTGGAACATACTGTCGATCTACGGCATCCTGCTCCTGCCCTCGGGCCGCGCCGCGCTGCTGGCCTACACCATGCCGATGTGGAGCATCCTGCTGTCGGTGCTGTGGCTCGGCAACCCGCTCAGTTTGCGGCGGCTTGCCGGGATGCTGCTCGGCACGGCGGGAGTGTTCGCCATGATGGGCGCCGAATTGGCGAACATCGCCGGCGCGCCGTGGGGCGTGGTGCTGATGGTGAGCGCGGCGTTCGTCTGGGCTTTGGGCCTGGTGTCGATCAAACGCTTCCCGGTGGCCATGCCGACGCTCACCTTTTCCGGCTGGCTGATGCTCCTGGGCGGCGCGCTGTCGCTGCCTTTCACGCTGTTCGAAGACATCTCGCCCTGGTGGCATCTGAGTTTCTGGCCGCTTTTCGCGGTGTGTTACAACGTTTTCATTTCGCTGACGTTCTGCACCTGGGCCTGGTACACCATCGTCCGTCGCCTGCCGGTGGCGGTATCGTCGCTTTCCTCGCTGATCGTTCCGCTCATCGGCGTTGCGGGCGGCATGTTGCTGCTGGGCGAACAGCCCAACCGGGCCGAATGGTTCGGCATGGCATGCATTCTCGGAGCGGTGGCGACGGTGGTGTTGCCGGCCCGGAACGCTTGATGCGCCCGTGCGCGCCGCCTGGAGCATTTTGCCATTGAAAATAGACACGACTCC
>JAISNE010000350.1 GCA_031276375.1 Accumulibacter sp. | reverse complement strand
CTCCTCAACAGCCTTTCTGAGTTCGGTCGGATTTATCTTCCCCCGCCTTGTTCTCGCGATTTTCAGTTTTGTCATTCCTGTCTCTTCTAAAATTTTAACCCACTGGTAGTAGGTATGTGAGGTTATTCCGAATGCTTCTTTCAAATCCTCGAAAGTGTGTCCATTCTGCTTGTATTTAATCGCCGCTTTCCTGTAATCTGCGCTGTAGGCCATATATATTTCCTTTAAATTCTGTGAATATTTTATACTTTTCAGGCTGATGCACTATACATGCGCCAGCGTATGCGGCGCATGGGTTTTGACGGAAAAATCATTGCCGAAGCCGCGTTGCATGACCAGCCGCCCAGGGTGGCGTTGGAAATGGCGCTGTGGTCGTCCGACGACGGGCACGATGGCAGGGAATCAGGCGGTGAAAACACCAGCCGCTGGAAATGACCGAAATGGTTCAGGCGCCCGGACTAGCCAAGGTGTTTACCAACCGGCGATGCCGTTTCCAAATCATCGGCGACATGGCGGGAAGGGATGGGCAGGAGTACGCCGCGTACATCTTCGCTTGAGTTTTCCCGCCCGATTGCGTAGTGTTCGCCCTTTTCACGCAGGAACGAAACACCGATGGCATCCGTTGCAGAACTTCGCATCACCGAAAAAATCGCCGAGGAAATCGGCTGTGTCCCGGCCCAGGTCGTCGCTGCCGCCGGGTTGCTCGACGAAGGCGCCACCGTGCCCTTCATCGCCCGCTACCGCAAGGAAGTCACCGGCGGACTCGACGACACGCAGTTGCGCGCGCTCGAAGAGCGCCTGACCTACCTGCGCGAACTGGAGGAACGGCGCGCGACGATCCTCGCCTCGATCGAGGAACAGGGCAAACTCACCGCGGAACTGGCCGCCCAGGTCGACGCCGCCGAGACCAAGCAGGCGCTTGAAGACCTCTACCTGCCGTACAAGCCCAAGCGCCGGACCAAGGCGCAGATCGCCCGCGAGGCGGGCCTTGAGCCGCTCGCCGAAGCGTTGCTCGCCGACCCGTCGCTCACGCCGGAGGACGAAGCGGAGAAATACCTCAACGCCGACGCCGGATTCGCCGAGGTCAAGGCGGTGCTCGACGGCGCCCGCCAGATCCTCATGGAACGGTTCTCGGAAGACGCCGCGCTGCTCGGCCGCCTGCGCGAATATCTCGCCGAGCACGGCGTGGTCAGATCGACCGTCGTCGAAGGCAAGGAAAGCGAAGGCGTCAAATTCCGCGATTACTTCGACTATTCCGAGCCGCTCGGCGCCGTTCCCTCGCACCGCGCCCTGGCCCTCCTGCGCGGGCGCAACGAAGGCGCGCTGCAAGTGGCGCTGGCGCTCGATTCGGAACTGGACGAGGCGAACAAGCCCGCCGACCACAACCCCTGCGAAGCCCGCGTCGCCAAACATTTCGGCATCGCCGGGCAGGGCCGCCCGGCCGACAAATGGCTGGCCGACACGGTGCGCTGGACGTGGCGCATCAAGCTCTTCCCGCATCTCGAAGGCGACTTGATGAACGCCTTGCGCGAACGCGCCGAGGACGAAGCGATCCGCGTTTTCGGCGCCAACCTGCACGATCTTCTGCTCGCCGCGCCGGCCGGCCCGCGCGCGACGATGGGCATCGATCCGGGCATCCGCACCGGCTGCAAGGTCGCCGTCGTCGACGCCACCGGCAAATTGCTCGACACCGCCACCATCTACCCGCACGAACCGCGCCGCGACTGGGACGGCGCGCTGCACACGCTGGCCGCGCTGGCCAGGAAGCACCGCGTCGACCTGGTCAGCATCGGCAACGGCACCGCCTCGCGCGAAACCGACCGGCTAGTGGCCGACCTGGTCAAACGGGCGCCCGAACTGCGTCTGACCAGGATCGTCGTCTCCGAAGCCGGCGCCTCGGTCTATTCGGCCTCGGAATACGCCGCGCGCGAATTCCCGGAACTCGACGTCAGCCTGCGCGGCGCGGTGTCCATCGCCCGCCGCCTGCAGGACCCGCTCGCCGAACTGGTCAAGATCGACCCCAAATCGATCGGTGTCGGCCAGTACCAGCACGATGTCAGCCAGACCCGTCTGGCGCGCGCGCTCGACGCCGTCGTCGAGGACTGCGTGAACGCCGTCGGTGTCGACGTGAATACCGCCTCCGCGCCGCTGCTCACCCGCGTATCCGGCCTCAACGGCGCGCTGGCCGCCAACCTCGTCAGCTACCGCGACACGCACGGCGCTTTCCGCAACCGCAAGGCGCTGCTCGAGGTCCCGCGCCTTGGTGAAAAAACCTTCGAACAAGCCGCCGGCTTCCTGCGCATCAACGACGGCGACAACCCGCTCGACGCTTCCGCCGTGCATCCGGAAGCCTATCCGCTGGTCGAACGCATCCTGGCCGACATCAAAAAGGGGATCAAGGAAGTCATCGGCGACGCGCGCCTGGTCAGATCGTTGCAACCCGCCCGGTACACCGACGAAAAATTCGGCTTGCCGACCGTGCGGGACATCCTCGGAGAACTCGAAAAACCGGGCCGCGACCCGCGTCCGGAATTCAAGACCGCCGTATTCAGGGAAGGCGTCGAGGACATGAAGGATCTGCGGCCGGGCATGATCCTCGAAGGCGTCGTCACCAACGTCGCCAATTTCGGCGCCTTCGTCGACATCGGCGTGCATCAGGACGGCCTGGCGCACATCTCGGCGCTGTCCGAAAAATACGTGAAAGACCCGCGCGAAGTCGTCAAGGCCGGCGACGTGGTCAAGGTCAAAGTGCTGGAAGTCGACCTGCCGCGCCAGCGCATCGCCCTGACCATGCGCCTTGCCGACGATACGGCTTCCGCCGCCACGAAAAACGGCGCCGCGCCGCTTTCCGCCAAGGCCCGCCAGCGCCAGACGCG
>JAISNE010000262.1 GCA_031276375.1 Accumulibacter sp. | reverse complement strand
TCGGTGCCGCGGATGACGCACGGCGAGCTTTACGCGATGCGCCGGCGCATGGGCATGCTGTTCCAGTTCGGCGCGCTGTTTACGGATATTTCGGTTTTCGACAACGTGGCTTACCTGATGCGCGAGCATACGGATCTGCCCGAGGAACTCATCCAGGATATGGTGCTGATGAAGCTCGATGCCGTCGGCTTGCGCGGCGCGCATCGCTTGATGCCTTCCGAGCTGTCCGGCGGAATGGCGCGGCGCGTGGCGCTGGCGCGGGCGATCGCGCTCGATCCGATGCTGATCATGTACGACGAGCCGTTTGCCGGGCTCGATCCGATTTCGATGGGGGTGATCGGGCAGTTGATCCGCCGGCTGAACGACGCGCTCGGCGCGACGACGCTGCTGGTGACCCACGACGTGCAGGAGGCGCTGTTGATCGTCGATTACGTCTACTTCGTTTCCGACGGGCAGATCGTGGCGCGGGGAACGCCCGATGAAATCCGCGCCTCGACCGATCCTTTCGTGCATCAGTTCGTTTTCGGCGAGGCCGACGGCCCGGTGCCTTTCCATTATCCGGCGCCTCCGTTCGCGGAGGAGTTGATGCGCGGGGCCTTCCGTGCGTGACGGCGCGCTTGCCTTGCTGACCGGACTGATCCGCGGCGCCGGCCACCGCATGAACGATGCCTTGCAGACGCTCGGCTTCGCGGCCCGTTTCTTCATGATGATCCTGGTCTACTCGGGCCAGTCGTTCCGCCGTCTGCATCTGACGATCCGCGAGGTCTATTTTTCCGGCTTCCAGTCGCTGCTGATCATCCTCGTTTCCGGCCTGTTCATCGGCATGGTGCTGGGCATGCAGGGCTACGAGACCTTGCAGCGCTACGGCTCGTCCGAGGCGCTGGGGGTGCTGGTGGCGCTGTCGCTGACCCGCGAGCTTGGCCCGGTGGTGTCGGCGCTGCTTTTCGCTTCGCGCGCGGGTTCGTCGATCACCGCCGAAATCGGGCTGATGAAGGCGACCGAGCAGTTGACGGCGATGGACATGATGGCGGTCAACCCGATCGCCCGCGTGGTGGCGCCGCGCTTCTGGGGCGGAGTCATTTCGATGCCGCTCCTGGCGGCGCTGTTCTCGGCCGTCGGGGTGTTCGGCGGCTATCTCGTCGGGGTGGTGCTGATCGGCGTCGACGAAGGCGCGTTCTGGTCGCAGATGCAGGGGTCGGTGGACTTCCATCTGGACGTGTGGAACGGCATCGTCAAGAGTTTTGTCTTTGGCGCCGCGGTTTCGCTGATCGCGGTTTTCGAGGGTTACGACGCCGTTCCGACGGCCGAGGGCGTTTCGAGTTCGATCAAGCGGACGGTGGTGTACTCGGCGCTGGCGATCCTGGCGCTCGATCTGGTGTTGACCTCGTTCATGTTCCGGGGGATTTGATGAATCGCAAGCTGCTTGATCTGTGGGTGGGTTTTTTCGTGGCCATCGGCTTTGCCGCCGTGCTGTTCCTGGCGTTGCGCGTGGGGAACGTCTCGTCGGCCAATTTTGCCGAAACGTACCGGCTGACCGCGAAGTTTGATAACATCGGCGGCCTGAAGGTGCGCGGCCCGGTGAAAAGCGCGGGTGTCGTGGTCGGCAGGGTGGCGGAAATCAGTTTCGACGCGCAGACTTATGAAGCCGTGGTGACGATGACCATTGATGGTCGCTACCATTTTCCCAGGGATACGTTCGCGTCGATCCTGACGGCGGGCCTGCTCGGGGAACAGTACATCGGCCTCGACGCCGGCGGCGACGAGAAAATGTTGAACCCCGGCGATGTGGTCGCCAAGACCCAGTCGGCGGTGGTGTTGGAAAAGTTGATCAGCCAGTTCATGTTCAGCAAGGCGTCCGAGACGGCTGACAGCAAGTGAGCGAAAGGACAGCGGGTGAAGAATCGCATGGCGGGTCGTGGTGTCGCCGCTTTCGCCGTCGTTGCCGCGGCGTTGGGCGCGACGGGGTGCGCGTCGACGGCGGGTCATTCCAGAGACCCCTTCGAGGGGTTCAACCGGGCCATGTTCTCGGTCAACGAGGGCATCGACGCGGTGGTCAAGCCGGTCGCCCAGGGGTATGACGAGGTCGTCCCCGGACCGGTGCGGACGGGCATCGGGAATTTCTTCGGCAACATCGCCGATCCGTGGATCGCGGCCAACAATCTGCTGCAGGGGAAGATCACCGAAGGGGCTTCGGACGTCGGGCGCGTGCTGGTCAACACGACGGTGGGAATCGTCGGACTGATCGACGTGGCCAGCGATCTCGGGCTGGAAAAGCACGCCGAGGATTTCGGGCAGACGCTGGGCAGATGGGGGGTCGGCGAGGGGCCGTACCTGTACTGGCCGATCCTTGGCCCCAGGAACGCGCGCGACACCTTCGGTTTCGCCGCCGACGCCGCGCTCGACCCGCTCCGCTTCACGCACGATGTGCGCGCGCGCAACACCCTGGTCGGCGTGCGTTTCATCGATCTGCGCGCCAGCCTGCTGCCGGCCGACAAGGTCGTCGAGGCCGCGGCGTTCGACAAATACCGCTATATCCGCGACGCATATTTTCAGATGCGGCGCAACGCCATATACGACGGGAATCCGCCGCCGCTCGACGATGACGGGGATGGCGAAGAGGAATGAGCGTTTTTCGAGGTAATCGATCATGAAATGGTTTTTTTCGCTGCTGCTGGGACTGACCCTGTCCCTTTCGTTTGTTTCGTCCGCTTCGTCCGTATCGGCGGAAGGGGATTCTCCCGACGCGCTGATCCGGCCGACGGCGGGTCATTCCAGAGATCCCTTCGAGGGGTTCAACCGGACCATGTTCTCGGTCAACGAGGGCATCGACGCGGTGGTCAAGCCGGTCGCCCAGGGGTATGACGAGGTCGTCCCCGGACCGGTGCGGACGGGCATCGGGAATTTCTTCGGCAATATCGCCGATCCGTGGATCGCGGCCAACAATCTGCTGCAGGGGAAGATCACCGAAGGGGCTTCGGACGTCGGGCGCGTGCTGGTCAACACGACGGTGGGGATCGCCGGACTGATCGACGTGGCCAGCGATCTCGGGCTGGAAAAACACGCCGAGGATTTCGGGCAGACGCTGGGCAGATGGGGGGTTGGCGAGGGGCCGTACCTGTACTGGCCGATCCTTGGCCCCAGGAACGCGCGCGACACCCTCGGTTTCGCCGCCGACGCCGCGCTCGACCCGCTCCGCTTCCCGCACGACGCGCGCGCGCGCAACACCCTGGCCGGCGTGCGTTTCATCGATCTGCGCGCCAGCCTGCTGTCGGCCGACAAGGTCGTCGAGGCCGCGGCGTTCGACAAATACCGTTATATCCGCGACGCATATTTTCAGATGCGGCGCAACGCCATATACGACGGGAATCCGCCGCCGCTCGACGATGACGGGGATGGCGAGGAGGAATGAGCGTTTTTCGAGGTAATCGATCATGAAATGGTTTTTTTCGCTGCTGCTGGGGCTGGCCCTGTCCCTTTCGTTTGCTTCGTCCGCCTCGTCCGCATCGGCGGAAGAGGATTCTCCCGACGCGCTGATCCGGCGCGTCACCGAGGATGTCCTGTCCATCGTCCGCCAGGACAAGGACATCCAGGGCGGCGATGCGCGCAAGGCGGTCGAACTGGTCGACGCCAAGGTGTTGCCGTATTTCAACTTCCAGCGCATGACGGCGCTGGCGATGGGGAAGGAATGGAACAAGGCCGGTCCCGAGCAGAAGAAGCGGCTGGCCGAAGAGTTCAAGACGCTGCTGGTGCGCACCTATTCGAACGCGCTGACCGGGTACAAGGATCAGAGCGCGCGTTACAAACCGACCAAGCTGCCGGACGGCGACGCGGACGTGCTTGTCAGGACGGAAATCCTGCAACCGGGCGGCAAGCCGATCCAGCTCGATTATTCCCTCGGGAAAACGCCGGAGGGATGGCGGGTTTATGACGTGATCGTGGCCGGCGTCAGTCTGGTGACCAACTACCGCGATACCTTTACCCAGGAAGTGCGCGCCAACGGCGTCGACGGTCTCATCAAGATGTTGTCCGACAAGAACAGGCAGCTCGAAGCCGGGAAGAAATGATCGACAAGGACGGAAATACCTACCGGGTGACCCGGCCCATGGTCATCGCCAATGCGCGCGCGCTGTTTGAAGCGGGGCGCGGCCTTTTGGGCGCGGAAACGGCCAGGGACGTGACGCTCGATCTGGCGCCGGTGCGCGAGGTCGATTCCTCGGCGCTGGCCGTGCTCTTCGGCTGGCGGCGCGCCGCCGCGACGCGCGGAATAGCCTTGCGCGTCATCGATCCCCCGGCCAGCCTGCTCAATCTCGCCAGCGTGCACGGCGTGGCCGGATCGCTTCCGCTGGCCTGAGCGGCGGGCGATGCGATGCCGTCCACGGCGATGAACGCGGCCGTCTCGATCCAGCGAGTAAGCAAACGTTTTGGCCGCGTTCAGGCGCTGGACGGCGTTTGCCTCGAAATCGGCGCCGGTGAATTCTTCGGCCTGCTCGGCCCCAACGGCGCTGGAAAAACGACCTTGATATCCTGCCTGGCGGGTCTGACGCGTCCCGATTCCGGCAAGGTGAGCGTCAAGGGCTTCGACGTGCAGGACGATTACCGTCAGGCGCGGCGGCAACTGGGCGTCGTTCCGCAGGAACTGGTGTTCGACCCGTTTTTCACCGTGCGCGAGACATTGCGCATCCAGTCCGGCTATTTCGGCCTGCGCGGGAACGACGACTGGATCGACGAGATCCTCGAAAATCTCGACCTGACGGCCAAGGCGGAGACCAACATGCGCCATCTGTCCGGCGGCATGAAGCGGCGCGTGCTGGTAGCCCAAGCCCTGGTGCACCGGCCGCCGGTCATCGTGCTGGACGAGCCGACGGCGGGCGTCGACGTGGAATTGCGCCAGGGCTTGTGGCAATTCGTGCGGCGGCTGAACGGCGAGGGGCACACGGTCATTCTCACCACGCATTATCTCGAAGAAGCCGAAGCTCTCTGCGCGCGGATCGCCATGCTCAAACAGGGCCGAGTCGTCGCGCTCGACTCGACGCGCCACCTGCTGGAACGTTTTTCCGTGCACAAATTGAGTTTGCGGGTCGAAGCCGCGGACAGGCTTCCCGAAGCGGTGACGCGGCGGGCCTCGTTCAGCGAGGGCTATCTGAACGTCCTGCTGGGCGGCGTGGAGGAAGTCGAACCGCTGCTTGCCGCCATCCGCCAGGCGGGATGCCCGATCCGGGACATGCGCATGAACACCACCGATCTGGAAGACGTGTTCATCGAGGTCATGAGCGGGCAAGACGCCGCAAGGCCGGAGGCCGCGCGATGAGCGGTTTCCGCACCCTGCTGTACAAGGAAGTGCTGCGTTTCTGGAAAGTGGCTTTCCAGACCGTCGCGGCGCCGGTGCTGACGGCGCTGCTCTACCTGCTGATTTTCGCGCACGTGCTGGAAAACCGGATCGAGATCAACAACCTGCGCTACACGGCCTTTCTGGTGCCCGGACTGGTCATGATGTCGGTATTGCAAAACGCCTTCGCCAACAGCTCGTCCAGCCTGATCCAGGCCAAGGTGACCGGCAGCATCATTTTCGTGCTCCTGCCGCCGATCTCGTATGGCGAGTTCTTCCTGGCCTACGTCGGCGCGGCGGTGCTGCGCGGCGCGATGGTCGGCCTGGGCGTGCTGGCGGTCACCGCGTGCTTCGCGCCGCTGCAATTCGTCGCGCCGTGGTGGATTTTCGCCTTCGCGCTGGCCGGAGGAGCGATCATGGGATCGCTCGGCCTGATCGCCGGCGTCTGGGCCGACAAGTTCGACCAGTTGTCCGCCTTCCAGAATTTCCTGATCCTGCCGCTGACCATGCTCTCCGGCGTCTTCTATTCCATCCATTCGCTGCCGCCCTTCTGGCAGAAAGCGTCGCATCTGAACCCCTTCTTTTACCTGATCGACGGCCTCCGCTACGGGTTTTTCGGCGTTTCCGACGTCTCGCCGTTCATCAGCCTGGCCGTTTCGGCCGCCGCCTTCCTGGCGGTCGGCGTCGGCGCGCTGAGGCTGCTGCGCAGCGGCTACAAGCTGAGATATTGACTCCGCGATGGCGCATCGAGGCCCTCTGTCCAGGCGCGCGCAAAAACGCTACGGCTCACGCCCGCCGCGGCCAGGCAGCGTCTGGGGGAAACTGTTGGCGTGGATCACCGGAAGCCAGATTCGTCTCGTCCTGGCCTGCGGCCTCGTGTTCGCCCTGGTGAACTCCGTTCCCGAAATGCTTGTCGGCGTGGCCGAAGGCGCGCGAGAAGCGCCGGGGACGGAATCCCCGGAGAGCTTCTTTCCACTGATGGCGGTATTGATCCGTTTGTTTCTCGCGCTCTTCGTATTCGGCGTCTTCCTCGGCATCATCCTGGTGACGGAAGAAGAGCCGGAATACGCCCGTTCCGGCCCCTGGATACGCGTGGTGTGCGGAGCGATGGCCGGGGCGGCGATCGCGGTTCTGGTCTCGGCTTCATGGGAAGGCGCCGCCGCATGCGCCTCGATCGGCGGCGTCCTGGGTTATTTTGGAAAACGCTGGGCGTACCACATCTAGCAGTCAGTCACGCTGGAAAGCAAGGACTCGATGGGCAGGTTTTCATACCAGGTTGCCGCCAAACCATCGTGATACGAAAAAAAATGACTGAATTTTCTGTCTTCTGATCAGAGGACAGAAGACAGATGACAGAAGACAGTAATTCTTGCGGCGCGTAGCGCCGGTAATTGACTGTTCTCTGTCTTCCGTCCTCTGTGCTCTGGAATATTGACGGGCCATTGAGCGCAACCTGGTATCAGCCCGTGCTTTCGTGCCTCCTCTCGCTTTTTTTTGAGACGAGGCGGTCAAAAGACCCGTCATTCCCGCGCAAGCTTAGAATCCAGAAAAGGCGCGAAATACTGGATTCCCGCCTGCGCGGGAATGACGAGGGGGGGGGGGACGTTTCGGGTCATCCGATAATTCTTCCCAACGATTGTGTCAAATTCAAGGTGACTGCCTACCAGGATGATGTCGGTTGAGGTGTATTGAGGGGAAAAGCGAAAAAACCGCGGCGAGACGGGAAGGCGCCTGGCAGGCGAAAGGTCAAGCGTCATCCGCTCCCAATGGAACAGGGTTGAACAAAATGTTGGCGGGATTGCATGTTATATCAAGCCATATTGTTATAAAAAATATTTTGTTCCAAAAAGCCCAGGGTACTTTTAGATTCCATTCTTCGGGGAACATGACCCGCTACA
>JAISNE010000251.1 GCA_031276375.1 Accumulibacter sp. | reverse complement strand
CTGACTGTCCTCCGTCCTCTGAATGACATCGTTGTCATGTCGTTTTCTCCGGGCGATGATCGGCGATAGAATAGGCGTCATGGTTGCCCGTATCGATTTGACCGATCATTTCCTCATCGCCATGCCGGCGATGGCGGATCCCCATTTTTCGAAGTCCCTGGTCTATATCGCCGAACACAACGATCAGGGGGCGTTGGGCGTGATCGTCAACCGTCCGATCGACATGACCCTGTCCACCCTGTTTCAGCGCATCGATCTGCCTTTCGTGGCGAGGGACATGGGGCATCTGCCGGTTTTCTTTGGCGGCCCGGTGCAGACCGACCGCGGATTCGTGCTGCATCGCCCGCTCGGCGCGTGGCAGTCGACGCTGGCGGTCAATGCGGAGATCGGCTTGACCACTTCGCGCGATGTCCTGCAATCGGCCGGTCAGGCGGGACATCCGAGCGACCTGGTCGTGACGCTGGGCTATTCGGGCTGGGCGGGCGGGCAGCTCGAACACGAAATCAGCCAGAACGCCTGGCTGACCGTGCCCGCCGATCCGCGCATTCTTTTCGAGCTGCCTTACGAGGAACGCCTGGCCTCGGCGCTGGAGCTGCTGGGCATCGATCTGGCGAATCTGGCCGGGCAGGCCGGCCATGCCTGAGTCTGGCGCCGGCCGGCAGGGCAGCCTGCTGGCTTTCGATTTCGGCACGCAGCGCATCGGCGTGGCGGTCGGCGAGCTGGCGCTGGCGCAGGCGCATCCGCTGACCACCATCCACGGCGAACGCAATGAGGCGCGTTTTTCGGCCATCGCCGCGTTGATCGATGAATGGCGGCCCGTCCGCCTGGTCGTCGGACTGCCGGTCGCGCTCAATGGCGCGCCGCACGCGATGACCGCGCGCTGCATCCGCTTCGCCAACCAGTTGCGCGGCCGCTTCGGCCTCGCCGTCGATTACGCCGAGGAGCGCCTGAGTTCGGTCGAGGCGGCGGAAAGGCTGCGCGAAAATGGCTACAATGCGCGGCAGGCGCGGGAACGCGTCGACATGCTGGCCGCGCAGATCATCCTGCAATCCTATTTCCAGCGCCTCTCCGAAACTTCTCTGGACTCTCGCCATGCCTCCTCCCCCGCTGCCTGACGCCGAAGCGCAATGCGTTGCGCTGGCCGGACTGATCCGCCCGAAACTGCCCCCCGACGCCGCGCTGGTCGGCATTCACAGCGGCGGTGTCTGGGTCGCCCGGCGCTTGCGGGAGTTGCTCGGGCTGAAGGGGGAAATCGGGCTGATCGACGTGTCGTTCTACCGCGACGATTTCGGCGAAAAGGGCTTGCACCCGCAGGTGAAGCCGACCTCGATTCCCTTCGAGGTGGAAGGACGCCCGCTGATCCTCGTCGATGACGTGCTCTACACCGGGCGGACGACCCGGGCGGCGATCAACGAACTGTTCGATTACGGCCGTCCCGCCAGCGTCCGGCTGGCGGTGCTGGCCGACCGCGGCGGGCGGGAATTGCCGATCTACGCCGAGTTCCGCGCCTGGCAGGCCGAGCTGACCGATGCGCAGGAGCTGGTGCTCGAAGCGGACGCGGCCGGGCGCTTGCAGTGGAGGTGCATCGACCATGCTTAATCCGCAGCTCGACGCCAACGGCGAACTGAAGCACCTGTTGTCGACGGAAGGTCTGCCGCGCGAGGTGATGACGCATATCCTGGACACCGCGTCGAGTTTCCTGGAAGTATCCGACCGCGACGTGAAAAAAGTGCCGCTGCTGCGCGGCAAGAGCGTATTCAACCTGTTTTTCGAGAACTCCACGCGCACGCGCACGACTTTCGAGATTGCCGCCAAGCGGCTGTCGGCCGACGTGATCAACCTCGACGTCGGACGTTCCTCGACGGCCAAGGGTGAAACGCTGCTCGATACCATCGACAATCTGGTGGCGATGCACGCCGACATGTTCGTGGTGCGCCACGCCTCGTCGGGCGCGCCGCATCTCATCGCCGAACACATGCAGCGCATCGGCCGCGAGGACGTGCACGTGGTCAATGCCGGCGACGGCCGTCACGCCCATCCGACGCAGGGCTTGCTCGACATGTATACCATTCGCCACTTCAAGCGGGATTTCTCAAAACTGACGGTGGCCATCGTCGGCGACATCCTGCATTCGCGCGTGGCCCGTTCCGACATCTTCGCGCTGGCCGCGCTGGGCGCCGGCGAGGTGCGCGCGGTGGGGCCGCAAACGCTGCTGCCCTCGGCCATCGGGCGGATGGGGGTGCGGGTGTTCAACGATCTCGCCGAAGGCCTCCGGGACTGCGACGTGGTCATCATGCTGCGCTTGCAGAACGAACGCATGAACGGGGCCTTGCTGCCTTCGGCGAGCGAATATTTCAACTGCTACGGGCTGACGCCCGAGAAGCTGGCGCTGGCGAAACCGGACGCCATCGTGATGCATCCGGGGCCGATGAATCGCGGCGTCGAAATCGATTCGCTGGTGGCGGACGGCAGGCAGGCGGTCATCTTGTCGCAGGTGACTTTCGGCATCGCCGTGCGCATGGCGGTCATGAGCATTTTGGCGGGGAACTGAAGCGATGCGCCCGGAAAACATTCATATCAGCAACGGCCGTTTGATCGACCCGAGGAACGGCATCGACCGG
>JAISNE010000270.1 GCA_031276375.1 Accumulibacter sp. | reverse complement strand
CCGCTCGGTATCGGACAGCGTGCCGTTGAGCGACTGGGTGGCCAGTTCGCGCATGCGCTGGAGCTGATCGGAGACGGTGGCCAGGGCGGTGTCGGCGACCTGGGCATAGGAAATGCCGTCGGAAGCATTGCGCACGGCGACGGTCATGCCGCGAATCTGCGAGTCCATCTTCTGCGCCACGGCGAGACCGGCGGCGTCATCCATCGCCGAATTGACGCGCATGCCGGACGAAAGGCGTTGCAAAGCGTTCGACAGGCTGTTTTGCGACTTATTCAGCTGGCGTTGCGAGTTCATCGACATCACGTTGGTGTTGATGATTTGTGCCATGGTTTTGTCTCCTTGATTTAATCAATGAATTACGGCGATGAAACCTTGCGCCAAGAGAGAGTATATCGCTTCGATGCCTGTGTGCATATTTCCCGCCGCATGTTTTCACGACAATGCTGGACGAATTTTAGAATATTTTTCCAAAAAATTGTTAAAACTGATTGCGCGCCCATTTTTTCCCCGGAAAGGCGCGCGAGGAAGTCTTGGGTTTGCCTGGCTGCTTCGCCCCGCTCGCGGGCGAGGCGCCAGACAAGAAGACAGGCATGGGTTGCTTTTCGGCAATCGCTTGAAGAAAAGCGCCTCCGCTTTCCGTTCCCAACGATCATGGCGCTTGCCGCCACCCTGGAAGATGAAAGATGTTTTTCATAATGGAGCGCGGGCGTCCCGCCCGCAAAAAAACAGAAGCGGGCGAGACCCCCCCGCGCCAATGTTATTTCACGCTAAAACTGAAAAAAAGAACGGCCGCGGCAAGAAAATCTCGTGTTTCTTGCCGCGGCCGTCCGGGTCGGGAGAGCGGAATTACCGGATCATTCCCGAATCGCTTCGCCGACGACGCGCGCGATGAGCGCCAGCGAGACCGCGCCGGCGTCCGGGTGGCCCAGGCTGCGTTGCGTGTGCGATCTGGCGCGGCCGAGTTTGGGGGTGAGTTGCGCGGTGGCTTCCGCGGCCTTGGTAGCCGCTTCCGCCGCGCTCGCCCAGGCTTCGGACAGGGGTTTGCCTCCGGCGATGCCTTCGTTCAGCGAGCTGACGAACGGGGCGAAGGCGTCGACCAGGGTTTTGTCGCCGATTTTCGCGCCGCCCAGGCGCACGATGGCTTCCAGGCCGGCCTGCGCGCCCTTGGCGACGGCTTCGCCGGTCAGTTCGCTTTCGTCGCTCAGGCGGGTGCTCCAGGTGCGCAGGGCCAGTCCCCACAGCGCGCCGGAGGCGCCGCCGGCGCGATCGGCCCAGGCGTTGCCCGCGGCGGCCAGGACGCTGGCCGCGCC
The DNA here is from genome assembly GCA_031276375.1 of Accumulibacter sp. Taxonomy (GTDB): domain Bacteria; phylum Pseudomonadota; class Gammaproteobacteria; order Burkholderiales; family Rhodocyclaceae; genus Propionivibrio. The sequence continues at coordinate 4,682 of JAISNE010000270.1, read as the reverse complement.
GGCGCCGGCCGCCGCGGCTTGCCGCGCGGCTTCGGCCGCGGCGGACGAGCCGCGCGTCATGCCTTGCCCGTGGTCGCCGTCGCCGGCGAGGGCGTCGATGCGTCCCAGTTCCGGCTCGGCGTCGCGCAGCGCGGCGGCGATTTTTGCCAGCACGCCGGCGATGCGCTCGCCGTCTTCTTTCGATACGGCGGACGCCGGGCCGAATTCGGGCGTTTCTTCCGTGTCGAGCGGCCTCGGCACCGATCGCGCGGGAATGATCGCGCCGCGGCGCAGTACCGGGGCGTCGGACGGGGCGCGCCATAATTTTTCCAGTTCGTCGTCGAGCCAGGTCAGCGTCAGCGAGCAGCCGGCCATGTCCAGGCTGGTGACGTATTCGCCGACTTCCGGTTCGATCGGGAGGAGGCCCGCTCTTCTCAGCCAGGTTTCGACGCCATGCCACAGGACGAACAGTTCTTCGTGCTTGGTGCTGCCCAGCCCGTTGAGGATGACCGCGACGCGCCCGTCCGACCAGCCGGGCTTTTCGATGATGAGTTTGTCCACCAGCATTTTGGCCAGTTCGTTCGCCGGTTTCAGGTCGATTTCGCTGATTCCCGGTTCGCCGTGGATGCCGAGGCCGACGCCGATGCGTTGCGGCGGTACGGTGAACAGCGGTTCTCCGGCGCCCGGCAGCGTGCAGCCGGAGAAGGCTACGCCGAACGAGACGGTGTTTTGGTTGGCCTTGCGCGCGATGCGTTCGACTTCGTCGAGATTCATGCCGGCTTCCGCCGCGGCGCCGGCGATCTTGAACACGGCCAGGTTGCCGGCCACGCCGCGGCGTTCGTTCGCCTTTTCGGGCGGCGCGCTGGCCACGTCGTCGGTCACCGGCAGCAGGCGCGTGTCGATGCCTTCCGAATTCAGCCGTTCGGCGGCCAGGCCGAAGTTGAATACGTCGCCGGCGTATTTGCCGAAGCCGAGCAGCACGCCGCCGCCGTGATGCGCCTTGCGGCAGACGTTGACCGCCAGGTGCGTCGAGGGCGAGGCGAAGATGTCGCCGGCCACGGCGCCGTCGGCGAGGCCCGGCCCGACGAAGCCGGCAAACGCCGGGTAGTGGCCCGATCCGCCGCCGACGACGACGGCGACCTTGCCTTCCGGCACGGCCGTCGAGCGCACGACGCCGCCGTTGACCAGCCATACGTTGCGGGAATGGGCCGAAGCAAAGCCGGCCAGGGCGGTTTTCGCAAATTCTTCCGGGTTGTCGAATACACAGGTCATGTCGGACTCCTCTTTGGTTAGCGGGGCAGGATGGTACGCAGGTAATCGCGGTTCATGGCGCAGACCGAGAGCGAGTCGCCGCCGTAGTGTTCGCACAGGAAGGCGCTGGCGAAGCCGTGGGACAGCGCTTTCCGGATCGCCCAGCGATAGTTGATGATCCCCAGCGGGAGCGACGTGGGGTACGAGGCGATCAGGCCGCGCGCCGGGTCTTCGATGCGCATGTAGTTCTTGACGTGCCAGTATCTGGCGTGGGGGGCGACCTTTTCGATCATCGCCTGCCAGTGTTCGACCGGCCGGTGCAGGCGCACCAGGTTGCCGATGTCGGCGTTGATGCCGACCGCCGGGACGTCGACGTCGGTGACGAAACGCACGGCGCCGTCGGCGGTGCCGATGTAGGTGTCTTCGTACATTTCCAGCGAAACTTCGAGCTTGCAATCCTCGGCGTGCCGGCCGAGTTCGCGGATGCGCGCGACGGCTTTCCGGTAGGTCGCCGGATCGTCGGGATTCTTGACGCCGTCGGCGGTCCAGAACCAGAGTTGCTGTTTCTGCGCCTCGGTGAAGTCGCCGAACAGTCCGAAGCAGACGGCGCCGGCGCCGATTTCGGCGGCGGTGTCGATGACGCGGTGGCAATAGGCGAGGTTCTCGTCGCCCCGCGCCGGGTCGATCGGGCTTTTGCGCGAGGTGGAAATGGCCGGGATGGTCAGCCCGAGGGTTTTGACCACGGAGAGGAATTCTTCCCTGCGGCTCGGCGAGAGGTCGGCCACCCGCAGCCAGCTATCGGTCGGGTCAAGCTCGGTGAAGCCCGCGTCGGCCACCTGTTGCAGCGTTTCGGCCCATTGGCCGGCCGCTTGTTCCTGGACCAGACTGCCGTCCGGCAGCACTCCCGGAAAACTGACCATCGCCGCCGCGATCGGCCAGGTGTCCCGGTTCCACTTCGTTTTGCCGCCTGCCGCGCGGCTTTCCACCGTTTTTTCGTCCGTCATCATTTATCCTCCGTTTTCATTTTTGCCGCGTCGGCGACCCGTTCGACGATGCGGGCGAAGCCTTCGGCCCGCCACGCCGCGCGCCCGACGAACAAGCCGTCGACGTCTTCGATGTCGAGGATGGCGCGCGCGTTTTCCGGCGTCACCGACCCTCCGTAGATGATCCGCGTCCGCTCGGCGATCCCGGCGCCGCAACGCTGGCGCAGGACGGCGCGCAGCGCGCGGTGCCGTTCCCCGATGTAGGCGGGCGAGGCCGCTTCCGCCGCGCCGATCGCCCAGCGCGGCTCGTAAGCGAGGATGATCTCCGGAACGCGCTCGTCCGGCTGTCCGCCGAGCGAAGTCAACACCTGTTCGGCCAGCACTTGCCCGGCGCGTCCTTCCGCCTTCTCGCGCGCGCTCTCGCCCAGGCAGACGATGGGAGTCAGCCCGGCGCTCATGGCCTTGTCGACCTTGCGCCGCACCAGTTCGTAAGTCTCGCCGAAGTGTCGCAGGCGTTCCGAATGCGCCAGCTCCACGTAGCGGCATCCCGCTTCGAGCAGCATCGGCGCCGAGATTTCCCCGGTCCAGCTTCCCGCATCTTCCCAGTGCATGTTCTGCCCGCCCACGGCGACCGGCGAGCCGGCAAGAGCCTGGGCCGCCGCGGCCAGCGAGGTGAAGGGCGGCAGGACGTAGATGTCGATCGCCGAGGTGTCGAGCGAGGCGATCCGCGCCTTCAGTTCCTCGGCGTAACGGATCGAATCCGCGATGCCATTGTTCATTTTCCAGCCCGTTCCGGCCACCAGCCTGCGCATCGGCGCTTGCCCTCCGTCTAGAATTTTCGCCGCGGCGCGCGGCGCGTCGTCGGTCGAAACCGTTTTTCTCCCCGCGACGGGCCTACTTGCGGTATTTCCGGTCCAGTTCGTCGACCGCCGTGACGTTGCCGGCCGAAGGCCCTTGCGGATCGAATTCCGAAGCCAGCCAGGCGTTGACGATGGTCTTCGCCAGTTCCGGCCCGATCACGCGCGCGCCGAAGGTGATGATGTGGGCATTGTTGCTCCTGGCCGCGCGTTCCGCCGAAAAAGCATCGTGCGTCTGCGCCGCGCGGATGCCCGGCACCTTGTTGGCCGACATGGCGACGCCGATCCCGGTTCCGCAGACCAGGATGCCGCGGTCGAACCGGCCGGCGAGGATGGCCTGGGCCACGCGCTCGGCGATGTTCGCGTAATATTCGCCCGCTTCCCCCGTCGGCGACTTGCTCAAGTCGGCCACTTCGATGTCTGGGCGGCTTTTCAGATGCTCAAAGAGAGCCTCCACCAAAACCGGACCGGCGCTGTCGCCGGCAATCGCGATTCGCATGTCGTCCTGCCTTTCCTGAATTTATCGGGGTCATACCGGTAAAACCCGGTAAAACCGGTCAAACGCGGGAGAGTATATCTTACTTTTCTTACTTTTGTATTTTTTGTTCAACATTTGTGTGTTTCGCGCGAAAACCCGGTTATAGTGTCGGCGACGATTCCTCTTTTTTCAGGAAAATCTCCTGGCTGGAGCGAGCGCGCAGCGGATGGCGCATCGATGAGCACGGCAATGAACCCTGTCGAAACCAACAACCTCGCCGGCGAGCAACTGCGCGCGCGTATCGCGTGGTATTACTTCGTCGCCGGACTGACGCAGCAGGAAATTTCGGAACGCCTGGGCATCGCCAGGGCGCGGGTGAACAAGATCGCCGGCCAGTTGCGCGCCGACGGTTCGGTCATCATCGACGTTCGCCTGCCGCTGGCCAGTTGCGTGGAACTCGAAGAAAAGCTGAAGAAGACCTACGGCTTGAAATCGGCGGCGGTCGTTCCGGCGCTGGACGACGACGAGCAGCAGCGGCGCATGCTCGGCGAGGCGGCCGCGTCGGCGCTCGAAACGCTGTTCGCCGACGGGCAGGGCATCTCGGTCGGCTGGGGCCGCACGCTGAGCGCGACCATCAAGCAACTGCGCCCGCGCCGGCTGCGCGACGCCTCGGTCGTGTCCCTGATGGGCGGCCTGACGCGCGGTTCGGAAACCAATACCTTCGGCATATCGACCGAGCTGGCCGGGACGCTCGGCGCCGACTGCTACTACATCACCGCGCCGGTCTATTGCTCGTGCGTCGAAAGCCGCGAGTTCCTGCTCCGGCACGGCGGCGTCAACGAAGTCATGGAACGCGCCCGGCGCTCCGGCCTGTCGATCGTCTCGTGCGGCGATCTGACGCCGAGGACGCCGCTGACGACGATCGGCAGCGTGCGCGAGCGTCTCCCGCAACTCAGGGAATGCGGCGCGATCGGCGAAATCCTGGGCACCTTCCTCGACGCGCGCGGCGTTCCGGTCGCGCACGAACTGAACGACACGGTGATCGCCATGTCTCCCGCCGACCTGAAAAAAGTCCCCGACAGCCTGCTCGTCTCCGGCGGCCTGTACAAGGCCGAGATCATCCGGGCGATCCTG
>JAISNE010000231.1 GCA_031276375.1 Accumulibacter sp. | reverse complement strand
ACACGCGCAAGTAAGCGGCCCAAGTCGGCCTTGGTGTACATGCTCCATGCCCCCGACACTTGAATAGCTGTCGGGTTTCGGTACGTCATGGCGATCAAGCGGCCTCGCGCTTCGAGCCGATCAGCGCCTTGGCACGCTCCGCTTCAACCTAAAAACCTCGGTTAGCCGATACCGTTCGCATGATTTTCGAGCAAACGGAGGGGTGGTGGTGGTCCGATGCCGGCGAGGGTGTGCTCCACCAGTCATGGGCCAGCGCCACGCCCCGGGCGGCCAATTGGCAGCGATGCAGATCGTGCGTGACGAAACCCCCAACCCCATTGGTTGCTTCGCGCATGACGGCTATACCGGTTCCATATAACGGGATTGCCATGATTTCCGCCGGCACTGGCAACGGGACACGATGGCGGGCCGCTGGCGGCGTTGTGGCGCGGTCAGGCGAAGTCAACAAAGTATCGGTTTTGCCGCGCACCGGAACAAGCGGATTCCCGGCCATCCGGGCGCGTTTCTTGTCAGTCTCCGATGGGCCCGCCTTTCCAGGGGGTGAAGTCCTCGAAATCCATCCCGAATTGCATCAGTATCTTGCCGACGATATGGTTTATCTGCTTTTCGAGCGAATCCGAGCCGTTGTAAAACGTCAGCATGGGCGGGATGATCGTGCAGCCGCAGTCCGCGCACGCCGCGATGTTGCGCAGATGGATGCGGCTCAGCGGCATCTCGCGCGGCACCAGGACGAGCCGGCGGTTTTCCTTCAGGCAGACATCCGCCGCGCGCAGGAGGAGGTTTTCGGCAAAGCCCGAGGCGATTCCCGCGACGGTCTTCATGCTCGCGGGGATGACGATCATGCCGTCGGTGCGAAACGAGCCGCTGGAAATGCTCGCCGCCAGATTCCTGTTGTCGTGCGCCACGTCGGCGAGGGCGGCCAGCCGCTCTGTCTTTATGTCCGTTTCGAGCGCGAAGTTCAGCGCGGCGCCCTCGGTCATCACCAGGTGCACCTCCGTATCCGGCCGCTGTTTCAGCGCCTTCAGCATGTGGTATCCCATGATGACTCCGCTCGCTCCGGAGATGCCAAGTATCAAACGCATGGCTTCCTGTCCTTTCGGCGCATGCCGGCGGCTTTCCCGCTCATCGTCTTCGGCTATTCAAAATCGGGCAGGAATTTCTTCACATCGACTTCGAGGAATTCGGCGCGGCGGAAGCGGTGTTTCTCGGCATAGGGCACGGTCGCGTCGTAGATCGTCTTGCAGGCGATGCCGTGGTCGCGGATGCTCCAACTGCACGCGGGATCGTTCGAGGGGTCGAGCGGATGGCAGCGCACGCCGGGGATGGTGATGATATCGACGTCCGCCTGCATCCGCGTCGTCATGGCCCACAGCACGTCGTTCGTGTCGAAGATGTCGACGTCTTCATCGACGAGGATGACCTGCTTCAACTCGGGGAAGGCGGAGAACGCAAGGAGGGCCGCCTGGCGTTGACGCCCTTCGTCGCTCGGGACGCTTTTCCTGAACTGAATGACGGCGAGGAATTTGCCGCCGCCCGAGGAGTGGGCATAGACGTTCCGGACGCGGCCGGGCATGGCTCTTTCGACCATGTCGAGTATCGAAGCCTCGGTCGGAATGCCGGCCATGCTCACGTGTTCCTCGGACGGCCCTATGCAGGTCTGCATGATCGGGTTCTTCCGGTGCGTGACGGCCCTGACCTTGATGACCGGCAGTTCGGGACTGGCGGGTCCCGTGTAGCCGGGGAACTCGGGCATGGCCTTGCCGGTATGGGTGTTTTGATCTTCGCGCACGCGCTTGCCGGCGAGGAGCTCGCCCTCCACCACGTACTCCGCGTTGGCGATGCACTTCTCGTCGATGGTGAGACAGGGAACGAGCTCGACGGCCTTGCCGCGGATGGCGCCCGCGATGGAGAGTTCGTTGAAGCCGAGCGGAGTCGTCGGCGGCTCGAAGCAGGAGGCGATTTCGATCGCCGGATCGACGCCGATGCTGATGGAAATCGGGAGCGGCTTGCCGAGCGCCTCGGCCTTTTCGCGGAACGCGCCGAGATGGCGCGCGCCCGGCGTGAAAAACATCGACATCTCGTCCTTGCCCTGAAGACACAGCCGGTGGATGGTCACGTCGGATTCGCCCGTTTCGATGTCGGACGCATAGCACATGCCGAGCGTGATATAAGGCCCCGCGTCCTCGGGAGTGTTCGTGGGCGCGGGGATCAGTTCGCGGATGTCGAAACCCTCGTCCGTGGCAAGATGCACGACTTCCTGACACAGGGCCTTTTCCCGGCCGGCGACGACGGGATCGATCGCGTTCTTCACCGCGTCGCGGAGCAAAAAACCGAGTCTCTCCGGGTCGTGGTTCAACAGATGACCGACGCGCTCCCGGCTCGCCAGCAGGCCGATGACCACCCTGGCGCCGGGATGTCCCTTTATTTTGTTGAAGGTCATCGCGGGCCCCTTGCGCGTGGGCCGCGCCACCGTGCCGCCCGCGCCGACATGGCGATAGACGCCCGCGAGTTCGGCCGCCGGGTCGACCTCCACGTCCGTATGCACCATTTGCCCTGGAAGACGTTCGAGCAATTCGAGCGCCGATCTGAGATCGATGACTTCTTTTGACATGGCCGATCCTCCATTATTCTCACGCGCTGCGCGCGCAACAAAAAAACCAGGGAAAAACAACGGACTTGCCCTCTTTCCCAAATCACCGACTTCAAATAACACGTTTTTCGTCCGTAAAACGTGTTAACAATCACTTTTTTCGTCCGTAAAACGTGATATTCTTGGCTTCATCCTCGCCAACGGAAATGACGCATGGAACGCCATCTGCTCGCGCGCTTGCAGGACTGGAAAGTCGCCGACCAACGCAAGCCGCTGATTCTACGCGGCGCGCGCCAAGTGGGCAAAACCTGGCTCTTGCGGGAATTCGGCAAACGCTGCTTCAAGGATTGCATCTACGTCCGGCTCGAAGACAACGCCGCCATGGCGCAACTCTTTGCCGGATCGCTCGCCCCCCGCCGTCTGCTCGAAGGCATCGGCGCCCAGGCGAAGCGTCCGGTCACCCCCGATGCCCTGTTGATTCTCGACGAAGCGCAGGCCGTCCCCCGCGCCCTGGCCGCTTGTAAATATTTTTTCGAGGAGACGCCGGAATACGCTGTCGCGCTGGCCGGATCGCTGCTTGGGGTGGCTTTGAATCAGGGCATTTCGTTTCCCGTGGGCAAAGTCACTTTTCTCGATTTGCACCCCATGAGCTTCACCGAATTTCTGGCCGCGATGAACGAGGAAGTTCTGGCACGTTATATTTTCGAACACAACCATGACATGCTGGGCGTTTTCCGGGAACGGCTGATCGATTTGCTGCGGCAATATCATTTCGTCGGCGGCATGCCGGAAGCCGTCGCGGCATTCGTTGCGACAGGTGATTTTCAGCAAGTCAGGAAAATTCATACCGACATTCTGGCCGCCTACGAAAACGATTTCGCCAAACACTTCCCCGCCCTCGTCGCCGAACGCTGCCGCCTGCTGTGGCGCTCGCTGCCAAAACAGTTGGCGAAAGAAAACAAAAAATTCATTTTCACCGTCGCCAAGGCCGGCGCGCGTGGACGCGACTTCTCCGAAGCCGTCCAGATTCTCGAAGACTCCGGCGTCGTCACCCGCGTCTGCCGCGTCGCCAAGCCCGGCCTGCCGCTCGCCGCCTATCGTGATGACAACGCGTTCAAACTCTACGCGCTCGATGTCGGCCTGCTCGCCGCGCAGAGCCGCCTGGACAGCGGCATCATTCTGGAAGGCAACCGGCTGTTTACCGAATTCAAGGGCGCCCTGGCGGAACAATACGTTTGTCAGCAACTGCTTGCGGACTGCGCCCTCAAACCCTCGTACTGGTCGGCGGAACGCTCGGACGGAGAAGTGGACTTTCTCTTTGAAAAAAACGGACGCGTC
>JAISNE010000214.1 GCA_031276375.1 Accumulibacter sp. | reverse complement strand
ACCACAGGAGAAACAGACTCATGACCGAATCACGAAAAGACGAAGTTGCCGCCGCGCAGTTCCGCGCCATGGTCGACGAGACCCTTCTCCATGCCGTCGCCGCCGAGCCGGTGACGGCGAACACCAAGGAAATCTGCAGGGCGCTGGCCTATGTCGCGCGCCGGCAGCTGGCCAGCCGCTGGGTGGATACGCAGGTGGCGGACCGCAAGAAAAAAACGCGCCGCGTCTACTACATGTCGATGGAATTCCTGATCGGGCGCGCGCTGAACAATGCCTTGTCGGCGCTCGGGTTGCGCGATGCCGCCGCCGCCGCTTTCTCCGGGGCCGGGGGGCCGAGCCTGACCGAGATCATCGAGTGCGAGCCGGACGCCGCCCTGGGCAACGGCGGCCTGGGCCGTCTGGCGGCGTGTTTCCTGGATTCGATGGCGACGCTGGAGCTGCCGTCGTGGGGCTACGGCATGCGTTACGAGTACGGCATGTTCGCCCAGTCGATCATCAACGGCGGGCAGGTCGAGCACCCCGATTCCTGGCTGGTCGACGGCACGGTGTGGGAGTTTCCGCGTCCGGGCACGGTGTTCCCGGTGCGCTTTGGCGGCTCCGCCGAGCACCACGGCGAATGGGCCGAGTGGAACGCCGCCGAGGCCGTCGAGGCGCGCGCCTTCGATTACGTCATTCCCGGCCACGGCACCGAGCGGGTCAGCACGCTGCGCCTGTGGAAGGCGGACGCGCCCGCCCAGATCGACCTCAACGCCTTCAATTCCGGCGACTACGCGCGGGCGGCGGAGTTCAAGAACCGTTTCGAAAACATTTCGTGGGTGTTGTATCCGAACGACAGTACGCCGGCCGGCCGGGAACTCCGTTTGCGGCAGGAGTATTTCTTCGTCTCCGCGTCGCTGCAGGACATCGTCTTTCACCACCTGGAGGAGCACAAGCACCTCAACAATCTGGCCGACCAGATCGCCATCCACCTCAACGATACGCATCCGGCCATCGCCGTGGCCGAGCTGATGCGCCTGTGCTGCGACGAGTACGGCATGCTCTGGGCAACGGCCTGGAACCAGTGCCAGCGCATTTTTTCGTATACCAACCACACGCTGATGCCGGAGGCGCTGGAAACCTGGCCGGTGAGCATGATCCAGCATCTTTTGCCGCGCCACATGCTGATTATCTACCGCATCAATCAGGAATTCCTGGCCGAGGTGGAGCGGCGTTTCCCGAAGGACCTGGAGCTGATTCGCAGCGTTTCGCTGATCGACGAGGGCGACGGCAGCGAGGGCAGCAAGCGCGTGCGCATGGCGCATCTTTCGATCGTCGGCAGCCATCGCGTCAACGGCGTTTCGCAACTGCACTCGGACTTGATGGTCAGGACGATCTTTGCCGGTTTCGCCAAGCTCTATCCGGAACGCTTCCACAACAAGACCAACGGCGTGACGCCGCGCCGCTGGATGGCGCAGGCCAACCCGGACCTGGCGACGCTGCTCGACCGCAGCATCGGCAAGGAGTGGCGGCTCGATCTCGAACGCCTGCGGCGGCTGCGCCCGCTGGCCGGCGACGCGGAGTTTCGCGCGGATTTCGCCGCGGCCAAGCGCAACAACAAGATCCGGCTGGCCGATTACATCCGGCGCGAGACCGGCATCGTGCTCAACCCGGACAGCCTGTTCGACGTGCAGGTCAAGCGCATCCACGAGTACAAGCGGCAGCTGCTCAACGTGCTGCACGTGGTCAGCCGCTACAACACCATCCTGCACGGGCAGGCCGACGACGATACGCCGCGCTGCGTGATCTTCGCCGGCAAGGCGGCTTCGTCGTATGTCATGGCCAAGCAGATCATCCGCCTGATCAACGATATCGCCAACGTCATCAACAACGACGCGCGCGTGCGCGACCGGCTGAAAGTCGTCTTCGTTCCCAACTACGGCGTGTCGATCGCCGAACTCATCATGCCCGCGGCGGACCTGTCCGAACAGATTTCCACCGCCGGGACGGAGGCCTCGGGAACCGGCAACATGAAGTTCGCCATGAACGGCGCGCTGACCATCGGCACCGAGGACGGCGCCAACATCGAGATCCGCGACAACGTCGGCGCCGAAAACATCTTCATCTTCGGCAACAACGCCCAGCAGGTGGAAATCCTGCGCCGCTCCGGGTACGATCCGCGCGCGATCTACCAGAACAATCCGCAGCTCAACGAGACGCTGAACAAGATCGACGGCGGATTCTTCTCCCCGCAGGAGCGCCGGCGCTACCACGACCTGTTCAACAGCCTGGTCAACTACGGAGACCATTACCTGCTGCTGGCCGATTACGGCGACTACATGGAAAAACAGGGCCGGGTCGACCGCCTCTACAAGACGCCGGACGAATGGCTGCGCAAGGCCATCCTCAACGTCGCCGGGATGGGGCCGTTCTCGTCCGACCGGACCATCCGGGAATACGCGATCGACACCTGGAATCTCGGCGCTTCGCTGAAGAAAGCCTGACATGCTGAAAAAATCGGAAGTCCTGGCCTTGTGCCGGGCCGAGCACGGCGATCCGTTCGCGGTGCTCGGCGTACACGGCGACAGCAAGGGGTGCCTGTGGCTGCGCACCCTGCAACCGGGCGCGAACGCCGTGTCGGTGATCGACGCCGAAAGCGGCGCCGAGGTGATGGAACTGGCCCAGCGCCGGATCGACGTTCTCGGCGGGCCGTCCGGCTTTTTCGAGGCGCCGCTGCCGGCGGGCCGCCCGGCGTTCAAGTACCGCTTGCGGGTGTTCTGGCCCAACGGCGTGCAGGAGCTTGCCGATCCCTACGGTTTCCAGGCGATTCTCGGCGATCTCGACGCCTGGCTGCTGGCCGAGGGATCGCACCTGCGGCCGTTCGAGCGCCTGGGCGCGCATCCCTGCGAGATCGATGGCGTCCGCGGCGCGACCTTCGCCGTCTGGGCGCCGGACGCGCAGCGCGTCAGCGTCGTCGGCGATTTCAACACCTGGGACGGCCGCCGCCATCCGATGCGCCTGCGCCGCGAATGCGGCATCTGGGAACTGTTCATCCCCGGCGTCGAATGCGGCGATCGCTATAAATACGAGATTCGCGCCAGGAACGGCCAAATCCTGCCGCTCAAGGCCGATCCCTACGGTTTCGCCGCCGAGCTGCGCCCGTCGACCGCCTCGATCGTCCACCCCCTGCCGCCGGTCATGGAACGGCGGAACGTCCGGGCGGGCAACCGGCTGAACTCGCCGATCGCCATCTACGAAGTCCATCTCGGTTCCTGGCGGCGCGGCGGCGACGGCGGCTTCCTCGACTGGCGGGGCCTCGCCGCGACCCTGATCCCCTACGCCGCGGATCTCGGCTTCACGCACCTCGAACTGCTGCCGGTCTCGGAACATCCGTTCGACGCTTCCTGGGGCTACCAGCCGCTCGGCCTGTACGCGCCGACCGCGCGCTTCGGGCCGCCGGAGGATTTCCGCGACTTCATCGCGGCGTGCCACCGCGCCGGGTTGGAGGTCATCGTCGATTGGGTTCCCGCGCATTTCCCGACCGATGAACACGGCCTGGCGCGCTTCGACGGCGACTGCCTGTACGAGCACGCCGACCCGCGCGAAGGAAAACACCAGGACTGGGGCACGCTGATCTACAACTACGGCCGCCGCGAAGTGTTCAACTATCTCGTTGGCAACGCCCTGTTCTGGATCGAACGCTACGGCATCGACGGGTTGCGCGTCGACGCCGTCGCCTCGATGCTGTACCGCGACTACAGCCGCCAGGAAGGCGAATGGATTCCCAACGTCTTCGGTGGCCGCGAAAATCTCGAAGCGGTGCACTTCCTGCGCCGCGTCAACGAAATCCTCGGCCAGGAATGCCCCGGCGCCGCCACCTACGCCGAGGAATCCACCGCCTGGCCGGCGGTCACCCGTCCGCCGTCGATGGGCGGCCTGGGTTTCCATTTCAAGTGGAACATGGGCTGGATGCACGACGTGCTCGACTACATGCGGCATGATCCGATCCACCGCCGCTACCATCACAACCAGTTGACCTTCGGCCTGCTCTACGCCTTCAGCGAAAATTTCGTGCTGCCGCTGTCGCACGACGAAGTCGTGCATGGCAAGGGCTCGCTGATCAGCAAGATGCCCGGCGACTACTGGCAGAAATTCGCCAACCTGCGCGCCCTGTACGGTTTCATGTGGGCGCATCCGGGCAAGAAGCTGCTGTTCATGGGCGGGGAATTCGCCCAATGGAACGAGTGGGAAGACGCCGGCTCGCTCGACTGGAACCTGCTCGACTATCCGCTGCACGCCGGCGCGCAGGCGCTGATCCGCGATCTGAACCGGCTTTACCGCGCGACGCCGGCGCTTTACGAGATCGACTTCGAGCCGGATGGCTTCGAGTGGATTTCGGCCAACGATTCGGACAACTCGGTCATCGCCTTCCAGCGCCGCGGCCGGGATCCCTCGCGCGTCATGCTCTGCGTGTGCAATTTCACCCCCGTGGTGCGCCACGGCTACCGCATCGGCGTGCCCGGCCCGGGCGCGTACCGCGAACGGCTGAACACCGATTCGCGCTACTACGGCGGCAGCGACGTGGGCAACGAATTCGGCGGCGTCGACGCGGAACCGAAGCATTCGCACGGCCGGGAATGGTCGGTCGCCCTGACCCTGCCGCCGCTGGCCACGCTCTATCTGGAATGGGAACATTGAG
>JAISNE010000210.1 GCA_031276375.1 Accumulibacter sp. | reverse complement strand
GCAAAATCCAGAGGCTCCTGAAAATCCTGCTCCCCCTGGCGAAGGAACTGCGCCTGGGCGTCTACGACGCCCGCTTCCGGCTCTACGTGCCGCCGGACGCCCAAAAAGTAAGGATCCCGGGCCAGGAAGGAAAGGAATACCGCGCCGATCTCGACCGCGCTTCCGTCAAGATCGGGCCGCCGTCGGACGCGCCAGCCAGCGAAGCCATGTGGGTCAGCGTAACGCTTCGCGCCGCCCGTCCGGACGAGTCATAGACTGTTCCGCATCGATCGACCGCAGGAGGAAACATGATTTGGTACCCCGCCTTTGGCCTGAAAAAGCTGTTGCTCGCGCTGATGCTCATCATCACTTTTCCAGTGCTGTATGCGATGTTTCTTTTGTGGTTGGGATTCAAGTGTGGATTCGGGCTATTCAAGGGCGTGAATCAGCTGTTGATTTTTTTCGGAGCGGGGATGGCCGATGCGCTGCGCGCGCCCGTTGGACGGGTCTTGGGCGTGTTTTTCTTCCTGCTGCTGATCTTTTTTACCCGGAAATTGTTCATCAAGATCATGAAATGGCTGGCGCGCCCGATTTTTGGCGAAGGCCACCTCCGCGACCTGCGGTAATGATTCCGTGACGCCCGGTATCAGGAACCGGAAACCGTTTGCCACATCGCGCAACCCGAGCAATATTTCCGGCATCTTCGCCGCCGCGTCGAACGATCCTGGATTGCCACGAGGCTCCGCCCCTCGCAATGACGGAGTTTTCTCCGACTTGCCGTGGCGAATACCTTTGTTGTTGAACGGGCGCGACATGAACCCGATGCCCGCGATAACGCACCCAACCCCAAACCTCCGTCATTGCGAGGCATCCGGAGGACAGAGGACGGAAGACAGAGGACAGTCAGTTACCGGCGCTTCGCGCCGCAATATGACTGTCTTCTGGATTGCCACGTCGCTGCGCTTCTCGCAATGACGGAATTTTTCCCGCCTTGCCGTGGCGAATACTTTTGTTGTTGAACGGGCGGCAATGAACCCAACGCCCGCAACAACGCTCGACACCCAAACCTCCGTCATTGCGAGGGCCGTCAGGTCCGCGGCAATCCAGATGACAGAAGACGGAGGACAGAGGCTAATGTTTCCCCTCAAATTTTCATGCCCCCCTCGCTTTTTTTAAGGCGAGGCGGTCAAAATACCCGTCATTCCCGCGTAGGCTTAGAATCCAGAAAAGGCGGCGGAATGCTGGATTCCCGCTTGCGCGGGAATGACGGACACGGGGGAGGACAGTCGGTTACCGGCGCTTCGCGCCGCAAATATTACTGTCTTCAGTCCTCTGTCTTCTGTCCTCTGTCCGTACCGCCGTCATTTTTGGCGTATCACGATGGTTTGGCGGCAACCTGGTTTCAATAATCCGCGCGCTGTGTAGATACCCAGGCCCTTCGGGCGAGGTTTCGAGCGGAGTTGGTTTTACGCTGAACGTCAGCGCGCGGAGGGCGGCGCGAATTTTTTCATTTTGCGCCACAGGGTGACGCGGCTGATGCCCAGACGGGCGCAGACTTCGTCGGCCGGGTGCCGGGCCAGCAGGTTGCGGACGATCGCCGATTCCATCTGTTTGAGCGAGGCGTTTTCCGGAATGGCGATGAAGCGTGTTTCCGCCGGAGCGTATTCCTGCTGTTCGCCGAGGGCTTCCTGGATGTGCCGCGCGTCGACTTGTTCGTCGTGGCCGTAGGCCGCGACTTCGGCGATGTTGCGCAGCTGCCGCACGTTGCCGGGCCAGGAATGGGACAGGAGCGCGTCCCGCGCCGCCGGCGCCAGGCGCATTTTGCGTCCGGCCTGGCCGGCGAAGCGCCGCAGGTAGTGCTCGAAAATCAGCGGAATGTCGTCCGGGCGCTCGCGCAGCGGCGGGATGCGCAGGCTGGCGACGTGGATGCGGTAGTACAGATCCTGGCGGAAGGTGCCGTTCTGCGTTTGCTGGAAGAGGTCGCGGTTGGTCGCCGAAATGATGCGCACGTCGACCGGGATGATCTTGTCGTCGCCGATGCGCATGATTTCGCGTTCCTGTAGTACGCGCAGCAGGCGGCTCTGGATTTCGGGGACGAGTTCGCCGATCTCGTCGAGGAACAGCGTCCCTTCGTGCGCCAGTTCGAAGAGGCCGGGCTTTCCGCTCTTGCGCGCGCCGGTGAAGGCGCCATCGACGTAGCCGAAGAGTTCGCTTTCGAGCAGGCCGACCGGGATCGAGGCGACGTTGACCGAGACGAACGGCCCCTTGTCGCGCCGGCTGTGGTTGTGGATGCTCTGCGCGAAGATTTCCTTGCCGGTGCCGGTTTCGCCCTGGATCACCAGGTTGGATTCGTGCCCGGCGTAGACCTTGGCGCGCGCGATCAACTGGCGGATGGCGTCCGATCCGCCGATGACGTCGGCGAAGTGGTAGCGCGCGTAAAGACCTTTCTGGTGAAAGGAGGAACGAATCTTCGATTCCGACGCCTGGATGCGCGCGACTTCCTGTAGCGTGACGATCTTGCCGCGCACGCTGTCGTCGAATTCGAGCGGGATGGAGCGGGCGATGACGCTGTTGCCGTTGATCGAAATGATCCGTTCCTTGTCGCCGGAGTCGAGGATCGACAGCGCGTGTCCGAAGTCCGGCGGACTGGCCGGGTCGATGGCGCACAGACGCCGGGCGTGGCGATTGAAGAAACCGACTTCGTGCTCCGGGGTGAAGGCGATCACCGCTTCATCGATATTGTCGATGATCGCCGCGAGCTGCGCGGCCTGCAATTTTTCCCGTTCCTTGGCGTGGATGATGCGCAGGGCTTCTTGCAGGGCCGCCTTGATCGAGGTGCGGCCACTCTCCAGGAACACGGCTTCGATGCCGAGTTCGCGGGCGGTGGCGTAAGCCACGCGGCAGCCGACGATGGCCTCGAATCCGGTGTCGGCCAGTTGCCTGACCTTGGTCTCGATGCTTTGCTCGTCGGTCTGCGGGTAGAAACCGACCCGCGCGCCGAGAATCGGAAAATCGCCGCTCGCGCCGCCAAACAGGTTGGCGCGGCTGACGATGCCGATGCGCCGGAGGCCGCGGGCGGTCAGGGCGCTCACGTGGCCGAGCAGTTCGTTGATCGACATGGCGATTTCGACGACGCTGATGTTTTCGATATGCGCCACTTTTTCCGCCAATCCGCCGCGCGAGACGACTACTTCGACGTCGGGATAGCGGCGCACCGCCTGCTCGGCGTGCACATCGTCGACAGTTTCGACATGGATGCGGATTCCCATCTCCGCGGCGATTTCAGGCGCGATGGCGGACAGGCTTGGCATCGGACTGAGCAGAAGGATGGGGGACATGGCCGCTTGCCGTGAAAAGAGGAGCGAGCTTATACCCGGTTTTTCACAAATGCAATTTCATCTGTTTCAATATTGAAATTCGTTGATTTGCCGTCCTATGAAAATCAATGGTTTACTGGCTGGCATGTAGCTTGCTAAATGGGAAACGCGGGACTCTCAGCAGTCTCGCAAAACAAGGCCGGCTTTTCAGCCCTGGCCCCTGACAACGATTGTTCGAGAGGGAAACACGATGCTTTCACGATTTGGGAAAAAAATGGCGGCGTGCGCGCTGGCCTTGTGCGTGGCGGCGGGCGGCGCCCTGGCCGCCGAGGTAATCAAGATCAAGATCGCTTACGGCAACAACGTCGGCGAGCCGAACGACAAGGCGGTCCGCGAATGGGGACGGCTGATGAAGGAAAAGAGCGGCGGCCGCGTCGAGTTCCAGTATTTTCCGAGTTCGCAGCTCGGCTCGCAAAAGGACGTGACCGAACAGCTGACGATCGGCTCGAACGTGATCACGATTTCCGACGGCGGTTTCCTGATGGATTACGTGCCCGCTTTCGGCGTGACCTATCTGCCGTACATTTACGACAACCAGGAACAGCTCTTCCGGCTGGTCGACAGCGATCTGTTCAAGGATTTGTCCACGCAGCTCGAAGCCAAGGGGCTGTACATCGTGCATAGCAAGTGGATCTACGGCGTGCGCAACATGCTGGCGACCAAGCCGGCAACCCGGCCGGAAGAACTCAAGGGGCTGAAAATCCGCGTGCCGAACATCCGCCTGTCCAACGAGATGATGAACGCCATGGGCGCGACGGCGACGCCGATGCCGCTGGCCGAAGCCTATCCGGCGTTGATGCAGGGCGTGATCAACGGCGCCGAGAACCCGATTCCGGTGCTCTACGGCGGCAAGATGTTCGAGGGCGCCAAGTTTCTGCTGCTGACCCAGCACCAGGTCAACCTTTCTTCCTGGATCGCCGGAACCAGTTTCATCAAGAAACTGCCGCCGGATATCGTCCAGCTGCTCAAGGAAACGGGCGAAGAGGCCGGCAGATTCCTCGACAAGGAAAACGAGATCGCCGACAAGGAAGCGATCAAGAAGATGGAGGCCGCCGGCGTCAAGGTCGTCGAAGTCGACCGCGCCGCGTTCAAGGCCGCGATGAAGGATTTCCCGGCCCGCTTCGCCAAGGAGTTTCCGCCCGAGGTGATGAGCAAGGTTTACGCGATCATCGGCCAGAAATAATCGCCGTCCCGCGGCGGGCGCGGATCTCGCCCCGCCGCGATCCATCTTCTTGCGGACCGCCGGCGCCGTGCTCGAAGCGCGGGCCGCGCTTCGAGCGGAGTGACGCCATGACGGTTTTCCACAGATTTTATGATTTCGCCAGAAGGCTCGACAGCCTTTTCGGGATGGCGGCGATGGCCTTCATCATTCTGCTCGCCTGCGCCAACGTGTTCATGCGCTACGTGATCGGCAGGCCGTGGGGCTGGGTCGAGGAGGTGACGGTATTCACCTTCGTCTGGCTGACCATGCTGGGCGCGTCGGCCACGGTGCATGCCGAGGGGCATTGCTCGATCGACGTGCTGGTGCGCCGATTTCCGGCGAAATGGCGGCGCGCCGTCGCCATCGTGAGCGACTCGATCGTGCTCGCCACGCTGATCCTGCTCATCGTTTACGGCATTCAGTTGACCATCAAGGGGCAGACCAAGCTCACCCCGATCCTGGGCATTCCCTACAGCTACGTCGACGCCGCGGTGCCGGTTTCCTGCGGCCTGATGCTGATGTATTACGGGCGGATGTTCTGGAACAGCGTGCGCGGCAAGACGCGCGATGGCGCGCCGGACGGCGGCGGGGAAGAAGAGAGCGCCTCATGAGCGTGCTGATCGCCTTCCTGCTGATGCTGGCGCTGTTCGCCATCAACGTGCCGGTGGCTTTCGCCATCTGCGCGGCCACTTTCGCTTATTTTTTCATCGCCCAGGATATGTCGGCGGTGATGGTCGTGCAGCGCATGATCGGCGGCGCGGACAATTTGCCGCTGCTGGCCATTCCGTTTTTCATGATGCTCGGCTCGATCCTCAACTACACCGGGATCACCAATCGCCTGCTGGTGCTTGCCGATGCCCTGTCGGGGCACATGCGCGGCGGTCTGGCGCAGACCAACGTGGTGCTCGGCGCGCTGATCGGCGGCCCGTCGGGCGCCGGTCTGGCCGACGCGGCGATGATCTGCAAGGTGCTGGTGCCGGAGATGGCCAAAAACGGCTACAGCCGGCCATTCGCCGCCGCGCTGACTTCGGCGTCCGCGCTGCTCGGTCCGATCCTGCCGCCGGGCATCGGGCTGATCATCTACGGTTTTGTCTCGGATACTTCGATCGGCAAGCTGTTCATGGGCGGTCTGGGGCCGGGCATCCTGTGCACCCTCCTGCTGATGGTGGCGGTCGATTACGTGTCGCGCAAGCGCGGCTACAAGCCGACCCGGCCGAAGCTGGCCAGCTTCGGCGAAATCGGCCGGGCGTCGCTGCGCGCGTTCTGGGGCCTGATGCTGATGGTGCTGATCCTGGGCGGGATCCGCTACGGCATCTTCACGCCGACCGAGGCCGGCGCGGTGACTTGCCTCTACGCGCTGATCGTCGGTTTCGCCTCCAGGGTGACGACCTGGGCCGACGTCAAGATGGCGCTGGCCGAGTCGGCGCGCGCCAACGGTTCGATCATGCTGATCCTGATGGCTTCCTCCGGATTCGCCTGGGTTCTCACCTGGGAGGGCGTGGCGGCCGAGGCGACGGAATTGCTGATGGGCGTGTCCGGCCACCCGGCGGTCTTTCTGCTGATCGTCAATGCGCTGCTGATCTTCGTCGGAATGTTCCTCGACGGCAACGCGGCGATCATCGTGCTGACGCCGCTGCTCATGCCGACGGTTCATGCCCTGGGAATCGATCCGGTGCATTTCGGGATCATGATGATCTTCAACCTGTCGATCGGCGCCATCACGCCGCCGTTCGGCACGACGATGTTCCTGACCTGCAATCTCACCGGAGTCAAGATCGACGAGTACATGAAGGAAATCGTTCCGTTCTATGTCGCGCTCTTGGCGACGCTGGCGGTCACGGCCTACTACCCGCCGCTGTCGCTGGTGCTGGCGAACTGGGTGCCGATGTGATTTCCCGGAGGAATCCGTTTCGATCCGCGCCCGCGACCGGGCGACATGGCATGAAAGAGCCTGCGCTTCTCCCATGCCAGCCATCCCTTTGGAAAGTGAAGTTTCTCAAGTGGAGTCTGTCTGGATGAAATCCGTATGTTTGAAAGGTCCCGGTGAAATAACGCTGGCGGACGTGGCCAAACC
>JAISNE010000194.1 GCA_031276375.1 Accumulibacter sp. | reverse complement strand
CGAGAAGCGGTGGATATCGTCGCGCCGGGTCCATCCGGCGTTTTCCCAGAAGGCGTTGCCCGTCGCGTTGTTTCGATATACGTCGATATGCGTTTTGTGGATGCCCTGTTTTTCGAGGGCCGACAGGCAGCGTTCGACGAGCGCCGAGGCGATGCCCTGGCGCCGGCAGGTGGCGTCGACGACCAGATGATGCAGATATCCCCGCCGGCCGTCGTGCCCGCCCATCAGGCATGCGGCCAGCCGGCCATCGCGTTCGGCGACGAAACTGAACCCCGGATTGCGCGCCAGAAAACGCGCGAGTCCTTCCGGCGTATCGGCGTCGCGCACGGATACGCCGGGCGCGCGGCGCATCAGATCGAGCATCGCCGGATAGTCATCCGGCCTCATTTCACGAAAGTGGAGCGAAGACTGTGCCGGCATGCGGCGTCACTCGGAAAAAGGTGTGGGACATAGTAGCATCGAGGCCGCCACGGGGAATCCTCCTGTCCGATTCTCGTCAAGGATCACGAACAGGCATCACGAACAGGCGCCGGGCGGACGCCGCGCAATTTGCCCGCGGGTAAAGTAGAATGGCCGGCGGTCGCTCATGTTTGCGCGGCTGGATGGAGTTTTGAGAGTTTTGGAAGACCGGGGAGAAATTTCGCGCGATGAGTACTGAAGACGTATTGTGCCGCCTTTCGGAGACGCTGGCGTCGCGGCGCAACGCCGATCCGGAGAAATCCTATACCGCCAGGCTGTTTGCCAGGGGGCCCGACTCGATACTGAAGAAAATCGGCGAGGAGAGCGCGGAGTTGATCATGGCGGCCAAGGACGGAGAACGCGCGAACATCGTTCATGAGTCGGCCGATCTGATTTATCACATGGTGGCGTTGCTGGCCTTCCACGGCATCGGCGCCGGCGAGGTGCTTGCCGAGTTGCGGCGCCGCGAGGGCGTATCGGGTATCGACGAGAAAAAGTCGCGTACCGTCAAATGATGGGGAATGAGTGAATGGAAAATTGCCTGTTCTGCAAGATCGCGCGCGGCGAAATACCGTCGCGCAAGGTGTACGAGGATGATCTGGTGTTCGCTTTCCACGATATCAATCCGGCGCGGCCGATGCACCTCTTGGTCGTGCCGAAGCGCCATATCGTTTCGCTGCAGACGGTGACCGCCGGCGACGAGCCGGTGCTGGGCCGCATGCTGGCGGTATCCAGGCGGCTGGCCGAGGAGAATGGCAGCCTGGAGGGGTTCCGGGTAATCATCAACAATGGCCGGATCGGCGGGCAGGAAGTCCCCCATCTGCACGCGCATGTCGTGGGCGGAACGGAGCCGGTCGGTCCGATGCTCAAGCGAAATTGAGGAGAAACTCATGGGAGGCTTCAGTATTTGGCATTGGCTGGTCGTCTTGTTGATCGTGGTGCTGGTCTTCGGCACCAAAAAATTGCGCAACGTCGGCGAGGATCTGGGCAGCGCCATCAAGGGGTTCAAGGAAGGCATGCGCGATGGGACGGCCGAGGACAAACCGGCCGACGGCGCGCCCCAACAGATTGCCGGCGGCCAGACCGTGGAAGGCGAAGTCAAGGACAAGGTCAAGTCGTGAGGCGCGCGCTCGGGCCGCTGTGCCCGGAATTTCCGTCCGTCCGTTCGCGCATTCCCGTTTCATTCCCATGTTCGACATCGGCTTTTCGGAACTGATCGTCATCGGCATCGTCGCCCTGGTGGTGATCGGACCGGAACGATTGCCCAGGGTGGCGCGGGCCACGGGCTTGCTGTTCGGACGGCTGCAGCGTTATGTCAACGAGGTCAAGGCGGACATCAGCCGCGAAATGCAACTGGAGGAACTGAAGAGGCTGCAAACCGAAGTGCGGGAGACGGCGCGCGATTTCGAACGCGGCATGACCGATGAACTTCAGGCGATCGAACGGAGCGTTGAGCAGACCGCCGCGGCGGCCAGGGCCGGCGTCCAGGAGTCCGCGCCGTCGTCCGGCGCGCTTCCGGCGCCGGACGAGCCGGCGGATGAAGAAGCGCCGTTGCCCGCGGCCAAAGAGTAAGTGGCGCTCCCATGGATCTGCCGGAAGAATCGTTTCTTTCCCACCTCATCGAGCTGCGCGACCGTCTGGTTCGCGCCTTGCTGTCGATTCTGCTCGTCTTCCTTTGCCTGTTCCCGTGGGCCAAGGATTTGTATTTCACGCTGGCGCGGCCTCTGCTGGCCAAGCTGCCGAGCGGCGGCCAGATGATCGCTACCGATGTGGTCGGTGTTTTCCTGGTGCCGATGAAGGTGGCGCTGATGGTGGCCTTTCTCATCGCCCTGCCGTATGTTCTCTATCAGGCTTGGGCGTTCGTCGCGCCGGGGCTTTACGCGCATGAGAAACGGCTGGCCCTGCCGCTGGTCCTGGCGAGCGTGTTTCTTTTCTTCGTCGGCATGGCTTTCGCGTATTTTCTGGTGTTTCCCACGGTGTTCGGTTTCATGGCCAGAATCGCGCCGGAAGGCGTGGCCTGGATGACCGACATCGATAAATATCTGTCGTTCGTCATGAGCACCTTCCTGGCTTTCGGCATGGCCTTCGAGGTGCCGGTCGTCGTCGTGGTGCTGGTGCTGGCCGGCGTGGTCGAATTGCGCACGCTCAAGGAATGGCGCGCCTATGTGATCGTCGGCGCCTTCGTCGTGGCCGCCATATTCACCCCGCCCGACGTGGTCTCGCAGTTCATGCTGGCCATTCCGCTGTGCCTGCTCTACGAACTCGGCATGCAGATGGCGCGCCTGGTGAAGAAACCGCTCAAGGACGGCAAGTGAGGCGAGCGCGCCTTGTGTCGCATCCGTCCGCAGATTTCCCTTGGTGGCGAAAGCGCGCCTGACTTATACTTGGCGCGCCCGGCGTAAACGGCGCTCCGCGCCGGGTGATTGTGTCGAGGCAGCCGTGATCAACCGCCTGGCAAGGCTAAACGGGATTGCCGCCCGCGCCGGTATCGACAACAACGACTTCAATGGAGGCAACGAAATGAAAATCCGCAACGCAATCCAGGCCGGCGGCATCGCCCTGGCCATGCTCGGCACGGTCATGTGCGGCAGCGGCGCCGGAGCCGCGGAGCAGAAGTGCAAAAAGCCGACCGAATTCAAGCTGGCGTTCAACCAGACCGAGGCGCATCCGCAATACAAGGCCGGCGTGGAGTTCGGCAAGCGCCTGCTGGAAGCCACCGGCGGCTGCTACGCCATCAAGGTCTATCCCAACGAGGTTCTGGGCACGCAATCGTCCGTCATCAACAACATCTCGGACGGCTCGGTGGCCATGGGCTGGTTTGGCGGCCCCCCGATCGAGTCGATGAACCCCGACGCCATCGTCTTCAACCTGCCGTACATCTTC
>JAISNE010000189.1 GCA_031276375.1 Accumulibacter sp. | reverse complement strand
TCCTCGAACGCCTCAACCAGGACTACAAACGCCTCAACCTGACCATCGGCGGCGTGGCCGACATGCTGGGCCTGGCCTTCGGCTGGCTGATTTTCCAGGGCGAGATTACCCCGGACGCCGGCACCGGAAACACCGCGTCCCGGCTCTGACGCCAGGTTGCGTTCAGCAGTCCGTCGATAATGAACTACTCCGCCGTAAAGGGCGGGGAATGTACCCAAAAAGATTCAAGTCCGACGTGTCGGGATTCCGTTCATTTTTGGCGTATCGCGCTGGTTTGACCGCGCCGTCATTGCTCGGGCCGCGCGACGCGGTAATTCATGCGGCGTGAAACAAATCTTTACAATTCCAGTTGACTTCAAAAACCCCTGGCAACAACTTGGGCGCAGAATGCACTCATCGTCTCGGGTATGGCGTTTTCCGCGCTTTTTCGGACAGGTCGCCAAGGCCGGAGGCGAAGAACAGGAGATGGCGTGGCAAGCAAAAAATCAGCGAATGGCCTTCATGCCCGACGCGGTACGCGAACGAGGAAGGAGCATCCCCTCTCGCCCAGCCTCCCCCGCGAAGGTCGTTGGCGATTACCGCCTCTTTTCCTCCGGGAGAGAGGAAAAGGCAAGGACAGGCGGGGTTTCGAAGCGGAGCCGGTTTTGCGATGAATTTCGGAAAACGGATGATTGGCGGCCTCGCCATCGCGCTTTTCACCATGATGTCCATACCGGCGGCCGAGGCCGACTCGTGGAAAAAAGGCTCTTCCGAACGCGAACAAAACCGGCAGAACGAGTATCAGCCGGGGCGGCGAGGGCCGGGCAACGGGCGAGCACCGCATTACCGGCGCCATGAACAACGGGACATGCGGCAACGGCCGCACCGCCTGTCGCCGGAAGAACGCTCCCAGTTGCGCCGCGACATCGAGGATGCCGGCCGGGAAATCTATCCTTCCCGGCGCCGCTGAGCGTTCCGGCCAAAGGTGCGTCATCGTAAAACCGGTTCCGGTTTGAAACCTCCACCCGCAAGATTTCATGAGCGGCGAAGACCTTGAACAAACCCTGCTCCGTCATGGCCTGCTCTACAACGAACACCTGCCCCAGACCGCCCTTGGGTAGCAAAACCCCTATGGACGCCATGAACATGCGGTACGCTTCTCGCCCCCGGATATTCCTCTATCCGCCTGGATCGAAACAACTTGCTACAACAAGATTGACGCGCCGATACAGCCCACGTAGAATCCGCGTTTTCAATGGGGGCGTAGCTCAGTTGGGAGAGCGGTTGGTTCGCAATCAACAGGTCGGCGGTTCGATCCCGCCCGTCTCCACCAAAGTACAATCCAAAGCCGTCCGATACAGCCCGAAAACCCAGTAACAGAGCGGTTTTCGGGCTTTTTCTTGTCCGGATGCATCCGATACCATACATTGACATCCGGGGGGCATTATCGGGAGCATACCCCATGCCCCAAGAGAGGATGCCCCCAATGCCCCTCTGGGCGATACCGCGATCCGCGCCGCGAAGTCCGCCGACAGACCCGTTCGCCTGCACGATGCGGGCGAGGCTTGATAGCCATGACGACCGGACAGATCGCGCGCTACGGATACGGACAGGTCAGAAGCTCGTAATACCAAGTTGCCGCCAAACCATCGTGATACGCCAAAAATGACGGCGGTACGGCGAGCCTACGGCTCGCATTGCGGGCGGGACGCCCGCCCAGAGGACAGAGGACAGAAGACTGAAGACAGTAATATTTGCGGCGCGAAGCGCCGGTAACCGACTGTCCTCTGTCCTCTGTCCTCTGTCCTCTGTCCTCCGACCCCGTCTCGCCCGCTTCGTGGGACTATACGAAAATGACCGAAATCCTGATACGTCGGACTTACATATCAACGGCCTATTGATCGCAACTTGGCATAACACACCGGGCCGTGGGTTACAAGAACGGAACTTTTATCAGCCGTCTGGCGACGCGAAGCCCCGTGGCAATCGCGCAGGAAACCGCCATCGCGGACGAAATCCATGCGCCGCCGATTCCTCCCGACTCAATTGCAATCCAGGAAAAAAACCAGGATAATTCGCCGTTTCCCGGAGCCGGTCACCGACGTGGCCACCGTTCATGCCGAACCGGCCGGAATTGACCCGAAGGAATTCCCAGATGAAGCCCGACATCCATCCCGATTACAACGAAATCGAAGTCACCTGCTCGTGCGGCAATACATTCAAGACGCACTCGACGATGAAGAAAGCCTTGCATGTCGAAGTATGCGCCGCGTGCCACCCGTTCTACACCGGCAAGCAGAAGATCATCGACACCGCTGGCCGCGTCGAGAAATTCAACAGGAAGTACGGCGCGAAGGCCAGAATCGCCGCCGTCTGATTCCCGCCCCGTGTCTCACGGCGAGTTCCCGCGGACTCGGCAAAAAGGCAGCCGCCGGGCTGCTTTTTTTGTCTGACCCGATTCCACCCGCAAGCGCCGGGCGATGCCTATTCTCGAAGAAAATCCGCGTTTCAGGGGAATCGCCCTGCCGCCCGGCGGCTGGGTGCTGACCGCGCTGCTGGTCATCTACATTTTCACCGGCCTGATCGGGCACGATCCCTGGAAGCACGACGACGCGATTTCCATCGGCATCGCCCATGACATCGTAAAAAACGGCAACTGGCTGATCCTGCGGCTGGCCGGCCGCGCTTACCCGGACGCTCCGCTTTACTACTGGCTGGCCGCCAGCGCCGGCAGGCTGTTCTCGTGGCTGATGCCGTTCCATGACGCGGTGCGCATGACCAGCGGCGTGTTTACCCTGCTCGCGCTCGAATTCATCCTCCTGGCCGCGCGCGAGTTGCACGGACGCCCATACGCGGCGGCGGCGCCGCTGATTCTCGCCGGTAGCATCGGTTTTCTGTTTCACGCGCACGAGGCGCAGCCGATGCTCCTCGCGCTGACCAGCCATACCGCCGCCTACTGGGCTTTCGCCCTGCTGCCGCGCCAGCCTTGGCGCGCCATCCCGATCTTCGCCGCGGCCCTGGCCACGGGCTTTCTGGCCAACGGCTTGCTGCCGGTCATCACCTTGCTGCCCGCCGTGGCGATCACCGTCTGGCAATCGGAAAACCGTCTCCGCCGCCTTGGCGGCTTTCTCGCTGGCCTCGCCGCCGCCGCGCTTCCCTGCGGCGCCTGGCTGCTGGCCATCCACGCGGCTTCTCCGGAATACGCCGCCAGCTTCTTCCAGGCCGAGTGGTCCTTCCTGACCCGGCCGCTCGGCCCGGCGGCGAATTTCCTGCGCTACGCCAATCTCCTGTTGTGGTATGCATGGCCGGCGCTCCCTCTCGCCGGCTGGACGCTGTGGTCGAAACGCCGCGGCCTCGGCGGGCGGGCGATCGTCATTCCGGCGCTGTCCTTTCTCGCCGTCCTGATCCTGCTGGCGCTGTTGACCTCCCTGCGCAGCGCCACCGCGCTGCTGCTGCTGCCGCCCCTGGTGCTGCTCGCGTCCGCCGGCGTCGAAACCCTGCGGCGCGGCGCGGCGAACGCCTTCGACTGGTTCGGCATGGTGACTTTCAGCTTCCTCGCCGGTATCGCCTGGATCGGCTGGAGCGCCCTGGTTTTCGGCTGGCCGGAGCGCCTGGCGCGCCAAGCGGTGCGCCTGGAACCCGGCTTCACCGGAGTCTTCAGCGCCCCGGCCTTTCTGTTCGCGCTGGTCTGCACCGGCCTCTGGTTCTGGATGATCGTCACCAGCCCCCGCTCGCCGATTCGCGGCATCACGCACTGGATGGTCGGGCTGACGCTGTTCTGGCTGCTGCTCGCCAGCCTCTGGATGCCCTGGATCGACTACGGCAAAACCTTCCGCGAAGTCTCCGCTTCGCTGAAAAAGGCGCTGCCCGCGAAGATCGACTGCATCGCTGGCGCCGGCCTGCCCCTGTCGTTTCTCGCCACGCTGGACTATTTCACGGACATCCGCGTCCTGGCGCAGAAAAGCGAGCAGGCCGCGTCCTGTTCCTGGCTGCTGATACAAGGCGGCCAGCACAATCCCGCCGAC
>JAISNE010000174.1 GCA_031276375.1 Accumulibacter sp. | reverse complement strand
ATGAACTTCGTCATTCCCCCACCCGCGCCAGTCGCGCTACCCGTCGCCGGCGGCGACGCCTTTTTCCCGGTGCGCCGGGTCTATTGCGTCGGACGGAATTACGCGGCGCACGCCGCCGAAATGGGCGGCGATGGGCGTGAGCCGCCGTTCTTTTTCTGCAAGCCGCCCGACGCGCTGATGCCCGGCGGCGGCCGGATCGCCTATCCGCCGCGCACCGCCGACTTGCAGCACGAAGTCGAACTGGTCGTGGCCCTCTCCGGCGGCGGCGCGGACATTCCGGCGGAACGCTCGCTCACGCATGTGTTCGGCTACGCGGTGGGCATCGACCTCACACGCCGCGATCTGCAAGCCAAGGCCAAGGAAAAGGGACGGCCGTGGGAAATGGCCAAGGCTTTCGACCAGAGCGGGCCGATCGGCGCGCTGACGCCGGCCGCCCAATGCGCCCACCCCGCGCGCGGGCGCATCTGGCTGAAAGTCAACGGCATCGTCAAGCAGGACGGCGACATCGCCCAGATGACATGGAACGTCGCCGAGGTCATCGCCAATCTGTCGACTTACGTCACGCTCGCCGCCGGCGATCTGATCTTCACCGGCACGCCCGCCGGCGTTTCGACCGTGACGCGCGGCGATGCGCTCGAATGCGGCATCGACGGCGTGGGAACGCTGGCGGTCGAGCTGGCGTGATTCCATGTCGCGCTCGACAGGGCGTCGATACGCAAATCTGACGTGGCAGGATTCCGGTCATTTTTGGCGTATCACGATGGTTTGACCGCGGCTTGGATTCAGAAGACAGGATGCCCCCGATAGCCGCTCGTTCCGCCAGGGCGAGGCGGTTCACGAGAAAGCGTTACGCGAAGCCCAAGGCTCGTATTGCGGGCGGGACGCCCACGCTCCACTCTCTCGCGCCAAAATCCGGGAGCGCGGGCGTCCCGCCCGCTTCGTGGGACTTATACAAAGTTGTAGTCAAACCCTCGCGATACGCCAAAAAAATGACCGAAATCCCGATACGTCAGACTTGCGTAGCAACGGCCTGTCGAGCGCGACTTGGCATCGGAACCGGGTATCGCCTTGAAGCTTCCGGTCACGCCTTCGCGCTTGCCGACATGGTCCTGGATGCCGATATCGAGCGAAGGAGCGTAGGGCGGGTTTCAAACCCACCCCTGCCACGGGGGAGAATGCCCGCCGGACTGACTCCTGACTTCTTTCTTCCATTGACCGATATTTCTCCTGCTCACAAAAAACGCTTGCTTTTGAATACAGTTGCTGTCCTCCGAACAGGAAATCCATTGAAGCACATCGAATTTTCCACGCCGGCGGGTTCCGGTTCCTTTGCCGGCCGCCTGATTCGCTGGCAAGAGAAGCACGGCCGCCACGACCTGCCCTGGCAAGGGACGCGCGACGCCTATCGTATCTGGCTGTCCGAGATCATGTTGCAGCAGACCCAGGTCGCCACCGTGATTCCCTATTATTTGCGTTTTCTGCAACGCTTTCCCGATGTCGCGGCCCTGGCGGCCGCGCCGCTCGACGCGGTGCTCGAAGCGTGGGCGGGGTTGGGATATTACGCCAGGGCACGCAATCTGCATCGCTGCGCGCGGGTCGTCGCCGCCGAATACGCCGGGCGGTTTCCGCGCCATCCGCGACAACTTGCCGAGCTGCCGGGAATCGGCCGGTCTACGGCGGCGGCGATCGGCGTTTTCGCCTTCGGAATCCATGCCGCGATCCTCGACGGCAACGTGAAGCGCGTACTGGCGCGCTGTTTCGGCGTCGAAGGTTTTACCGGCAGTGTCGAAATCGAAAGAACGTTGTGGCGGATATCCGAATCCCTGCTGCCGTCCGCGCATATCGAAGCGTATACGCAGGGCTTGATGGACCTCGGGGCCAGCGTGTGCGCGCGCGCCCATCCGGCGTGCGGCGACTGTCCGTTGCGGACGGACTGCGTGGCCCGCCGCGACGGACGACAGGCCGAACTGCCGGCGGCCAGACCGGCCCGGCGGCGTCCGGAACGCGAAACACGGGTGCTGGTGCTGAGCGACGGACAGCGGGTGCTGCTCGAACGGAGGCCGCCGGTGGGTCTCTGGGGCGGCCTGCTCTCCTTGCCCGAACTGGGCGGCGAAGACGTCGCCGAATTCGCCCGGCGGCACGGATTCCGCGTGCGTCCGACGCGCGAACTGCCCGCCCTGCGCCATGACTTCAGCCATTTCCGGCTGACCCTCCGACCGTGCCTGTATCGGCTCGAAGCGGCGGAAGGACGGATCGGCGAGCCTGGATGGGAATGGCTGGCGATGGACAAAATCGATTCGGCGGCCCTGCCGGCGCCGATATCGCGCATCCTGCGCGAGGCCATGAAAAAGGGAAAGTGAAGAAGCGATCGGAAGGCGTCCGGGCTTTCGTTCATCCCATTTGCTGCCGGGGTTCGCAAGCTCACCCCGATCCATGCGGACTTTTCCGTGGCTCGCGGGCGCAGGCGGGGTAGGGCCGCCATGACGAAACACCCGCTTGCGATGACGCCGGGCGGTCATGGGGCCGCCCTGCCGGGCGTTCTCGCCATCGCTCGTCGTTTGTGTGCGAGGGCGAGGACGCCCTTGCCCCCGGAATTTTTGCCCTCACGCCCGCGTCATCCGCGTTGAAACCCGCCTCCACGGCGGCCTCGCAGGGGCAGGCCCGCGCCCGCTTCGTCATTTTCGACTATATGGATATAGCTCCTTTTTCTTTTACACCGGTTACGAGGCTCCATACACTCCTTGACCGGTTTGAGCCAGCGACCCGTGGGGCGCGGGTATGTGCCGCAAGTTCATCTTTCAGGAGAAAAATCCATGTTCGATTTCCGTGATTCCCGTGATTCCCGTCCAGAATCGTCCGTCGATGCCTCGAAACGCCGCTTGTTGCGCGCGGCGGGCGCTGCCGTGGCGGCGGCGCCGTTGCTCACCCTGGGCGGCAATGCCTGGGCGCAGGCCGCCGCGCCCGCCAAGGCGCTCGCGCCCGTGCGGTTCGCCTGGAACCAGACTTCCTTTTGCCTCACGCCCATTGCCGTCGCCCAGGAAACCGGCATTTTCGCAAAGCACGGTCTCGATGTCTCGCTCATCAACTATGCCGGCTCCACCGACCAGCTTCTGGAATCGCTCGCCACCGGCAAGGCGGACGCGGCGGTGGGCATGATCCATCGCTGGCTGAAGCCGCTGGAATCGGGATTCGACGTGAAGATCATCGCCGGGCTGCACGGCGGCTGCATGCGGCTCATCGGCTACAAGCCCGCCAATATCACAAAACTTGCCGATCTGAAGGGAAAGGCGATCGGCGTGCAGGGCATGGATGCGCCCGCCCGGCATTTCTTCAGCGTCTATCTGAAGAAGAACGGCGTCGATCCGGAACGGGAAATCACCTGGAAAGTCTATCCGCGCGATCTTCTGGGGCTGGCGGCGGAAAAGGGAGAAATCCACGCGGTGGCGGAGACCGATCCCATCGCCTTCAAGATCGAACGCGACACCAAGGGCGGTTTCGTGGAACTGGCTTCCAACGCCAGCGGTCAGTATCACGACAAGGTTTGCTGCGTGGTCGGCGTCGGCGGCAAGCTGGTGCGCGACAATCGCCCCGCCGCCGCCGCGCTCGCCCGTTCGCTCGTCGAAGCCTACGAGTGGGCCAGCGGCAACATCGACGAGAGCGCGAAAATCTTCCTCAAATACACCACGAACCTGCCGCTCGAAGACCTGAAGAGCCTCTACAAGACGCTTACCCTGCATCATCATCCGGTCGGCGCGGACCTGCGCGACGAAATCGCCTACTACGCCCAGGATTTCAAGGAGTTGGGCGTCCTCAAACCGGGCACCGATCCCGGGAAATACGCCGACCACGTTTTCGTCAAAGTGCTGTAGCGTCCTGGTGGTCCGGGTGGACGGCGCTTGCCCCGCGGGCGGAAAAGCTTTTCCAGTCCGTTGCGAAATGGAACGCCTCCCGTTCTTGCAAGCGCGTTCCACCCCGCCATTGCGAGGGGCTTTCGTCCCGCGGCAAGCCGTGCGGCGTTTCCGTTGGCGAGGCAATTGTCGTCCGCCGTGTTGCGTCCGGACACGCAAGAGGAGGAATCCGAAATGAACACTTCCAGCGCCACGCTGGGCAAACCGGCGGAAACGCCGCTCAAGGAAACGGAACATGAAGTCGCTGTCCGCGGAACCCGCGCCCGGTTCTACGCCTTTGGCCTTCTGCCGGTCGCCGCCTGGAGCCTGCTGGGCGCGATCACGCTTTTCTGGCCGGACAAACCGGCGGGTTTTGCCGAGGAATGGCCTTATACGCGGGAGTTCGGCGCGGGCGCGTTTACCCTGGCCGCCTTCTGGGGCTTGCTCACGTTCACCTCCAGTTTTTCCGGCCTGCCGCGCGTGATCGAGCGAATCAACGCGCGCTTTCGCCACCTCGCGCCCTGGTTCATCGCCTCGGCCTTGTTCCTCGCCCTGTGGGAAATCCTGACCGCCAAGACCGGCGTGCTCGCGCCGCCCTTCTTCGCGCCGCCTTCCAGCCTCATCGAAGCCTACCGCGACGACTACGCCCGGCTGGCGGACAGCGCCTGGAATTCCATCAAACTGCTGCTGGAAGGCATCCTCTGGGGCGCGCTGGCGGGATTCACGATCGGCGTCGCCATTGGCTGGTCGCGGCGTCTCAATTACTGGGTGCATCCTTTCCTGCGCTTCCTCGGCCCCCTGCCGCCCACGGCGCTCTTGCCGATCAGCTTTTTCTTCTTTCCCACGAGCCACTCGGCTTCCGTTTTCCTGATCGCGCTGGCGACGGGCTTTCCGGTGGCGATCCTTTCCTGGTCGGGAATCGCCGGCGTAAACAAAGCCTATTATGATGTCGCCCGCACCCTGGGTGCCTCCGAACGCTTCCTCATCTTCCGCGTCGCCATTCCCGCCGCGCTGCCGCAGGTGTTCGTGGGATTGTTCATGGGATTGGGCGGCTCCTTCGTGGTGCTGGTCGTCGCGGAAATGATGGGCGTCAAGTCCGGGTTGGGCTGGTATCTCGAATGGGCGAAGGGCTACGCCGACTATGTGAAGATGTACGCCGCCCTGATCCTCATGACCTTCCTCTTCTCCAGCCTCATCTCGCTCCTCTTCGCCGTGCGCGACCGGATGCTGGTCTGGCAGAAGGGCATCGTCAAATGGTAGGAACGGCAACGGACAAGGCATCCCGGATTCACATCGGAAACCTGAGTCATCGCTTTGGCGATTTGTCGGTCCTGGAGTCGATCGATCTCGACATCGCGCCCGGTGAATTCGTCGCGCTGCTCGGCCCCAGCGGCTGCGGCAAATCCACCCTGCTGCGCCTGGTCGCCGGATTGGAAACGGCAAGCTCCGGCACGTTGACGCAGGATGGCGCGCCGATTGTCCGTCCCGATCCCTCGCGCATCGTGGTCTTCCAGGACCCGACGCTGTTTCCCTGGCGCACGGTGTGGGATAACGTCGCGCTGGGGCTGGAAGCGCAGGGCATCCTGAAGCGGGAAAAGGCGCGCGTGGATGAAGCCCTGCAAAAGGTCGACCTGGCCAGTTTCGCGCATTCCTATCCGCACCAGCTTTCCGGCGGCATGGCGCAACGCGCGGCGCTGGCGCGGGCGCTGGTGAATCAGCCCAAGCTGCTGATCCTGGATGAACCCCTGGGCAAACTCGATTCCCTGACCCGCCTGGAAATGCAAGGGGAACTTCTTTCGCTCTGGCAAAAGAACGGCTTTTCGGTGCTGCTGGTGACGCACGACATCGAGGAAGCCCTGTTCCTCGCCCAGCGGGTCGTCATCTTCAGCCCGCGCCCGGCGCGCATCGTCTCCGAATTTCCGGTCGACCGCCCCTACCCCCGCCACCGCGGCGACGCCGCGCTCGCCGACCTGCGCCACGAGGTGCTCGATTGCCTGGGACTGGGGAAAAGCTGGTAAACCTTCCTGTCCAGGATACAGAACACGATCGGCCTCGTGAATTCCATCCAAGGGACGGCTTGTAGAAAGACGGCTCTCCCAGCCCCAATCCATGACTCGTGGGGCCGGCTTCCGTCATTGCGAGCCCGCATGGGTCGGGATGAGGGAATCGAAAACCAACGCAAGGCGGGTGAGCCGTTTGATCTTGCTCACCCGCAACTTGTGCGCTTTCCTATCGACGCCATCGCGTCATGGGATGTCCGGCCCCCTGATACCAAGTTGTGTTCAATAGGCAGTCAATATTCCAGTCTGACGTATCAAGATTTCAGTCATTTTTTT
>JAISNE010000164.1 GCA_031276375.1 Accumulibacter sp. | reverse complement strand
CCGCCGGGAGCAGCACCCACATCGTGCCCGGCTGTTTCATCCGGCCGGCCTGGACGCCCGCGTCGGCGCCGAAGCCCCAGAAGAAATCGGCGCGCACCACGCCGCGAATGGCGCCGCCGGTGTCTTGCGCCAGCATCAGGCGCGCGAGCGGGCGCTGCGCGAGCGGTTCGGTCGTAGACAGGAACACGGGCGCGCCGAGCGGCACGTGGCGCGGGTCGACGGCGATGCTGCGGCCGGGGGTCAGCGGTACGCCCAGGGCGCCTGGCGGGCCTTCGGCGTCATCGTCCTTGCCGCTCGACGGCATCTCGCGGAAAAACACGTAGCTCGGATTGATGTCGAGCAGTCCGGCGAGGCGCGACGGGTTGGCCCGCGCCCAGTCCTGGATGCCTTGCATCGACGCCTGTTCGAGCGGAATCTCGCCGCGCTCGGCCAGCGCCCGGCCGATCGATTTGTAGGGATGGCCGTTCTGGTCGGCGTAACCGAGCCGCACCATGTTGCCGTCCGCCAGCCGGACCCGGCCGGAACCCTGTATTTGCAGGAAAAACAGCTCGACGGCGTCATCGACCCACAGTAGCACCCGCTCGGGGTAGATGTCCGCCAGTCCCCGCGCGACGATTTCGGCGCGGGAATAGTAGGGGACGACTCGATTGCCTTCCAGGCGGCCGCGCAGACGCCTGTGCTTCAGATCCGGCAGCGCCTCGGACAGGTCGATCGTCAGCAGGTCGGGCGGCACGCCGAGCACCGGCTGGGCGTATTCGGCCGTGCGCGCGCGCGAACCGCGCAGCAGCGGTTCGTAGTATCCGGTCACCAGGCCCTGCGTCGAGCCGTCCGGATTGGTCAGCCGATAAGGCGCGAAGCGGCTTTCGAAGAAGCGGCGGATGGCCGGCGCGTCCGTGCCGGGAAGCGCGCGCGCCTGTTCGCAGACGGCGCGCCAGGCTGGCTCTCCCGGCTTGTCGGCGAGGCCTCGGCAGGATTGCAGGAAGGCCGGCCAGGCGGCGGAGAGATCGTCGTCCGCCCAGCCGGGCAGGTCGCTCCAGCGCGCCGGCTGCAACGGTCTGGCCGGCGGCGGCGGCGCGGCTCCGGGGCAGACCGGCGCGGCGGGGCACGGCGGGGATGGCGGGCCGCCCGGCGCCGGCGGCGTGCGCACCGTGGCGCAGGCGGCCAGCAAGGCGCAGAACGCCGTGACGAGCCACGGCGAACGTCGCGGCGTTTGGCTTTTGTTCATGGTTTGGCTAAAGTTCGATATTTCCCGAATGAGTCAGTATACCTTTCCGATGAGCGATCCCTTGCCTCCTTGTCCAGACTCTCCCAGGTCCCCCCAGCCTCCCCTGTCCTCCCTGGCCCCCCTGGTTTCTTTCCTGGCGCGCGCCGAACGTCTGCTCGCGCGCATTGAACCGCTGTTGCCGCCGGCTTCGCCGGCGCCCGACTGGAATGCCGCCGTCGCCTTCCAGTGGCGCAAGCGCGGCGCCGCCGGTTACTTGCAGCCGGTGCCGCGTCCCTCGCCGATCCGCCTCGCGGATCTGCGGGACATCGACGAACAGAAAGCGCGCATCGACGCCAACACGCAACAATTCGTCGCCGGCCGGCCGGCCAACAACGTGCTGCTCACCGGCGCGCGCGGCTCGGGCAAATCGTCCCTGATCAAGGCGCTGCTCAACGAGTACGCCGCGCGCGGCCTGCGCGTGATCGAGGTCGAAAAGCACGATCTCATCAACCTGCCGGACATCGTGGACCTCGTCGAAGGGCGGCCCGAACGCTTCATCGTCTTTTGCGACGATCTGTCGTTCGACGCCGGCGACTCCACTTTCCGGGCGCTCAAGGTGGTCCTCGACGGCTCGATCGCCGCCGCGCCGGACAACGTGCTGATCTACGCCACTTCCAACCGGCGGCATCTGATGCCCGAGTACTTCGAGGAAAACCTGGAAGCGCACAGTGTCGGCGAGGAAATCCATCCGGGCGAGGCCATCGAGGAAAAAGTCTCTCTATCGGAACGCTTTGGCCTGTGGCTCTCGTTCTATCCGTTCGACCAGGACGCCTATCTCGACATCGTTGCCCACTGGCTGCGCTCGTTCGGCTGCAAGGAAGCCGAGATCGCCCGCGCCGAACGCGACGCGCTCAACTGGGCCTTGCAGCGCGGCTCGCGCAGCGGGCGCGTGGCCTGGCAGTTCGCCAAGGATTGGGCCGGCGCGCATGGCGCGAGGCGCGGCCGCGGCCGGTGAGGCCCGTCGTCGAAGTAGCGGCGGGCGTGCTGCTGCGGGAGAGCGCGGCCGGTAGCGAATATTTGCTGGCGCGGCGTCCGCCGGACAAGGTTTACGCCGGCTACTGGGAATTTCCCGGCGGCAAGGTCGAGCCTGGCGAATCGTTCCATGACGCCCTGGCGCGCGAACTGCGCGAAGAACTGGGCATCGCCGTCACCGCCGCCACGCCCTGGTTGTGCCGCGAATACACCTATCCGCACGCGCGCGTGCGGCTCAAGTTTTTCCGCGTCACCGGTTGGCGGGGCGAAATCGATCCGCGCGAGCACAGCGGCGCGGTGTGGACCCGCCTTGGCGACACGCCCGCCGTGACGCCGCTGCTGCCAGCCAACGGCCCGATCCTGCGCGCCCTCGCCCTGCCCGGCGTCTACGCCGTCACCCACGCCGAGGAGAACGGCGTCGGCGCCGAACTGGAACGCCTCCGCCAGGCGCTCGAATGCGGCGTCCGTCTGCTGCAACTGCGCGACAAGACGCTGCCCGCCGCCGCGCGCCGGCGTTTCGCCGAACAGGTCGCGCGCCTCGCCGCCGCCGTCCCCGGCGCGCTCCTGCTGGTAAACGATGACGAATCTCTGGCCCTGGACATCGGCGCCGCCGGCGTTCATCTGTCGTCGGCCCGGCTGCGCGCGCTCGACCGGCGTCCCGATTTCGCCTGGCTGGCGGCGTCCTGCCACACCCGCGCCGAGCTTGCGCGCGCGGAACGCCTGAACATCGATTTCGCCGTGCTCGGCCCCGTCCTGCCGACCGCCACGCATCCGGAAGCCCCAGGCATCGGCTGGCCGGCCTTCGCCCGCCTGACCGAACGCGCGGCGATCCCGCTCTTCGCCATCGGCGGCATGCGCCTGGAATCGCTCGCCGCGGCGCAAGAGCGCGGCGCGCACGGAATCGCGCTGCTGCGCGGCTGGTGATCTGGAAAGGAATGGATTCAGATGAAAGAAGACATTCAGTGACCGACGCTGCGCGCCGCCAATAGGGCTGTCTTCCGTCTTCCGCCCTCTGAACCGGTTTCGTCCGCTTCATGGGACTTGCTTTTTTGCGGGTGGGCAATAACGAACCCGGCCTGGAATAATGGGGGAAAGGAAAGTCCTTGGTGCCTGAAACCTGAATCCGGAATCGCCTTCCGCTGCCGCCTCAGCCCTTTTGCAGATAGACGCCAAGCTCGCGGAACAGGCCCTCCATGGCGCCGAGGCGGTTGGTGTTTTCCTCGTGGAGCATGACGCCCATGCCCGAAACGAGCGCCTCCAGCATCA
>JAISNE010000253.1 GCA_031276375.1 Accumulibacter sp. | reverse complement strand
GGCGCGTGGCACCATGAAAAGATTCCAGAATAATGGTGCTCGCGTCGCAAGTTTCTTTCGAGCGGAACCCGTGAAATATGCTTCATGAAGGTGTTTGACATATCGTGCGGGTTAATATGACTCCTTTGACGCCCTGGATTTTGCGATGGCAGGAGGCTTCAACTCTGCCGATTCCGCCAAACGCTCATGGGGGAGTACAGGACCATCGGAATCATTTTCACGTTTTCCTGACCCAACCGCGGAGAGTCGGGATTGGCGGAGCGCGGCTTACAGCTTCGGATACAGGCAATTCCACGGAAAAGGAAGATGCGATGCTACTCTTGGGGATGCTGGCGCTAACGCAAATCCCGCCTTGGCGAATAAAAACAACTGGCAGCGTTCGCGTGCGGCACTTGAAGCGCTTGGCATCAATGTCGAGCCTTATGGAAACGCTGAACAAGCAGGTCAATCGAGGCAAGCGGGATTTTCTGCTTGTTCAGTGTTTCCTTATTCAAATTATAAAAAATCTTGCGAATAATTTATATTAAAACTTATTTATAATCAAATACATAATACTGTAATTATCAATATAATTTCGTGGAAACAGAATTAGACGGTATCAAGTGGAGTTGCCATATTCAGGAAGATAAACCGGCCAAGGAGAGATGCATGATCCCTGCTGTGCCGCCCGGTTACGGGCGTGGATTGAAACATTCAGGGCATTTCCGCTTATTCATCGTCCGCGCAGGAACAGGGCGTCGAGTTCCCGCAGCGAAAGCCGGGTCCATGTCGGCCGGCCGTGGTTGCACTGGTCGGCGCGCTCGGTTTCTTCCATCTGGCGCAGCAGGGCGTTCATTTCCGGGAGCGAAAGCTGGCGCCGGGCGCGCACCGCGCCGTGGCACGCCATCGTGGCCAGCAGTTCGTTGCGGCGCGCGGTCAGCAACTGGCTGACGCCGTGTTCGCGCAGTTCGCCCAGCAGGCCGCGCACCAGAAGCGCCGGATCGGCGGCTTGCAACAGGGCCGGGACGGCGCGCACGGTAAGTTGCGCGGGACCCAGTGGCGCGATGTCGAAACCGAGTCCGCTGAAGACGCCGGCATGTTCCTCGACAGCGGCGACATCCAGCGCGTCGGCCGCGAAGACGGCGGGAATGAGCAGCGCCTGCGTGGCGATGCGCTGTTCGTCGAGCGCCTGCTTGAGTTTTTCGTACAGGATGCGCTCATGCGCGGCGTGCATGTCGACGAGCACCATCCCCTGCGCGTTCTGCGCCAGGATGTAAATGCCGTGCAACTGCGCCAGGGCGTAGCCGAGCGGCGGCTCGCCGGCGGACGCGGACGGGTCGTCCGCCGGCGTTTCCGCGGCGGATGGCGGGGACGCGAAGGCCGCGCGGTTGAATGCGTAATAGGCCGCGGTGACCGGCTCCGCGACGCGCAGCGAGGTCTGGCGCGGCATCCATGAGCACGATTGACCGGCGTCCGGCGGTGTGGAATCCCGCCCCGGAGCGGCGGCGGGAACCGGCCGGAGTTGCGCCGGAAAGGACTGGCGCGACGACGCGGCCGCCGCCAGCGGGCTGGACAGCGCTTTTTGCACGGCCTGCAAGACGAACTGGTGTACGGCGCGGCTGTCGCGGAAGCGCACTTCGGTCTTGGCCGGATGGACGTTGACGTCGACCATCGCCGGATCGATTTCAAGGAACAGGCAGTATGCCGGATAGCGGCTGCCGTGCAGCATGTCCTGATAGGCTTCGCGCAGAGCGTGGGCGAGCAGCTTGTCGCGCACGAAACGGCCGTTGACGTAGCAATACTGGGCATCGCCGCGCGGTCGGGAGTGCGCGGGCGCGGCGCAGTGGCCAAA
The DNA here is from genome assembly GCA_031276375.1 of Accumulibacter sp. GTDB lineage: Bacteria > Pseudomonadota > Gammaproteobacteria > Burkholderiales > Rhodocyclaceae > Propionivibrio. Next base: position 2,738 of record JAISNE010000253.1, on the reverse strand, counting down.
GAGGCGCAGCGGGCCGGAAACGGTGTCGACGGCGCGCGATTCGGCCAGGAAATCCTCGCCGAGGATGGCGCCGGCGCGGCTGGCGGCGTCGCCGCGGGCGAGATGCAGGCTGACGCGCCCGTTGTGCGCGAGGGTGAAGGCGACATCCGGCCTGGACAACGCGATGCGCTTGACGGCTTCGGCGCAGTGGGCAAACTCGGTGGCTTCGGACTTGAGGAATTTGCGTCGCGCCGGGGTGTTGTAGTACAGATCGCGCATTTCGACGACCGTGCCGGCGAGCAGCGCGGCCGGTTCCGGCGCGCCGCCGGTTTCGGCCAAAACCCGCCAGGCGTGGGCCGATCCGGGCTGACGGCTGGTCAGCGCGAGGCGGGCGACCGCGGCGATCGAGGCCAGTGCCTCGCCACGGAAACCGAGCGTGGATACCCGTTCGAGGTCGGCCAGCGAGGCGATTTTCGACGTGGCATGACGGGTCAGCGCCAGCGCCAGTTCGTCACGCGCGATGCCGCCGCCGTCGTCGGTGACGCGGATCAGCCTGACGCCGCCTTCTTCGAGCTGTATCTGGATCGCCGTGCCGCCGGCGTCGAGCGCATTCTCGAGCAATTCCTTGAGCACCGACGACGGGCGCTCGACCACTTCGCCGGCGGCGATCTGGCTGATCAGCCTGTCCGGGAGAAGCTGGATCGGATGGCGCTCGTCCGGCGCGCGGGGTAGCGGTGGCATCGGCCGATTATACGGCTGGACTCGCGGCAAGGGCGCCATCGCCGGTGATCCAGGGCCGCGCGCCATTCTTGCGACCGGGTTTTGACCGTAGCCATTCGTGAGGGAAGATTCTTGCTGGAATCAGGGCACGGAATTCGAGTGGAATTCCGCCAACGCCAGCCGGAACAGGAAAAACACGGAGTCAGCTTCGCGCTTGCCCGGTTTGTGTTTCCCGACCCTTGTCGCATCGGGGATTTCGATGGACGCGAGGACTACCGCATTATTTCGGCCAGGTGTCGCATCCCGGCCGGTGTCGATGCCTTCGTGCGTGACGCACAGGCGGGGGTGGTAGATTTCCGGGTAGTAGGCAGTCACCTTGAATTTGACACAATCTTTGGCGTGATTTCTCGCTGAAAACCTGCCCATCGAGTCTTTGCTTTCCACCGTGACTGGCTAGTAGTGGATTGGGGGGCGCGGTGTTGATGGGGAGAATCCGGGCGTTGAAATTCTCCACCGTGGCAAGACAAAGCGTTTGAGTCTGCGCCAGCGCCGATGGTTGAAGCGACGCTCGGCGGTGGAACCGGTGATTGGACATTTGAAGGCGGATCATCGAATGGATCGTTGCTGGCTGGCCGGAGCAGCGGGCGATGCCTTGCATGCCGTGCTCTGCGCGGCGGGTTACAACATACGCTGGCTGATGCGCGCGGTGGCACGCCTGGGGCTGGCCGGATTTTTTGCGCTTTGGCCCCTGTTCGTTCGTTTGGAGAAATTTCGTCTGCGCCTGCTCGTCGGTTGAGGGGCGACGAAGAAAAAAGTCTCACGAAGCGGGCGTCCCGCCCGCAATGCGAGCCGCAGGCTCGCGTATCGCCGAGCGGGTTTCGGATCAGCGCCGGGATTGCAGGGTCGGCGAAACGAGCGTTCCCGAAACCTGCAACGCCCGGCGGGTGTGATTCATGCCGCCCCCCATTTGCAGTTCCAGTCTGCCGGTCAATCGTTCATCCGGGGCGACGTCGAAGTTACCCGTTGACTGCATCAATCCCGATACGATGTTCAGCTCGTAAAACTGCTTTTTTTCCGGACTCAGCAGTATCCGGCCGGACATCTGTTCGAACGGGGTTATTCCGCCCTGCACCGGCGTTTCGGAGACCCGGCGCGCCGCTTCCACGAGATCGAGCCCGTAAATGCTGCCCCGCCGGATGTTGAATTCACCCTCTCCGGTGATCGAGGAAAAGATCGTCGGCCATGTTTCGGAACTCGCCGAAAATCGCATGTTCCCCGCGACGCTGCCGCTCAGCCTTCGGCCAATCCCCAGGGCGTCTCCCAGACGGTAGGAGTCCACCCGTTCAAAAACGACGCTCCCGGACAGATTCGGCTTCGCGCTGCCCGCGCGAACGATCAGGTCTCCCTGGATAACGCCGTCGAAAATGCGAATATCCAGGCCGGTAATCAGCAGCGTGTTTTGTTCCAGCCGGCCCTTGAAACTCAGCGAGTTGGAAATGAACTTTGAACCCTCGCCCCCCCACGAAAAGGCTTCCACGGTCAGATCGAGCCGCGCGCCAACCGGTTTTGCCACCAGGGTCAGGTTTCTGTCCGCCGAGCGCACCGTCAAGGTTTGCATGGTGCCGGCCGGGTCCCGCTGAATTTCCGCGACCGCCTCCTTCAAGACGATCCCGCTGAACGAGATATCCGTATTCCTGAACAGGATGGAGCCGATGTTCGGAGATTTTTTCGAGTTGGCGAGCGTGGCGAAAATGGCCGGTATTCCGGTGATGCGCTCAAGCGGAAACTCCGTGCCGCTGACCACCACCTTGCGGAATCCTTTCCGTTCGGAGAGCAGGGTTCGCAAGTCGGGCTGCAGCTTGATTTCACCAATCTGGATCAGCTCACTGCCTTGCCCAAGCCGGACGCCATCCAGAACCAGACCCGGCTCCGGATAGACATTGACCCGTACTTCCCGGATGGCGACCGGCCGGCCGACGGCGGCGGAAAAGGCCCTTTCGAACTCTGGCACGAAGCTGTTGAAGGGAAACAGCAACACC
>JAISNE010000258.1 GCA_031276375.1 Accumulibacter sp. | reverse complement strand
GCGAAAATCAGCGATAAAATTGTCGCTCCGCTTTGCTATACCGAAAATACCACCAGCGCCTTTTTCGTGAAATGGTTTAGAACATCGTTCATCAAATCCGTTCCGAAGGGCATCACGGCAATCATGGATAACGCTTCTTTTCACCCTAAAAAGAAGTTGCGTAATTTGGCTCGCCGCCACGGAATAAAACTCTTGCTTTTATCTCCATACTCATCAGACTTCAATCCTATCGAAAAAACTTGGGCAAATATGAAACGCGGGTTAATAGACATAATCCTCCACTGCAACGACTTGCCTTCCGCTATATATCAATATTTTCATGCTGGTACTTGTTGAATTGAATTACTATATCTTCGGCGCTGTTTTGCCGGGCGCCTTCCCTGCGGGAATTGGCTCGGCAAAACAGCGCCGAAGAAACCCCGGGAAAATCTTTCAAGGATTATGCTCCCGGATTCTTGCACGTCGATATCAAATACCTCCCCAGGAGGCCCGATGAAACCTGCCACCGTTACCTCTTCGTCGCCATCGACCGCGCCACTCGCTGGGTGTTCTTCAAGGTCTATGCCCATCAGACCCAGGAGAATGCCGTCGATTTCCTGAATGCCCTGCGCGAAGCCTGTCCTACCCGCATCGAAACCATCCTCACTGACAATGGCACACAATTCACCGATCGTTTCCTCAGACCCGACAAAAAAGCCAGCGGCACGCATCCCTTCGACCGGGCATGCGCCCAGAGCAAGATCGGACATCACCTGATTCCGCAGCGTCATCCTCAAACCAACGGCATGGTCGAGCGCATGAGTGGTCGCATTCAGGAACTCCTCCAGCAAACCCATTTCGCCTCCGCAAAGGAACTGGAAGTTACCCTCATGCGCTATCTGGCGGCTTACAACCACCATATTCCTCAACGTACCCTGGCGCACCGTACTCCCGTACAAGCCATCAAGGAATAGATGCTCAAAAAACCAGGTAGCATCCGATTCGTGCCGGTTTATGATCAGGCGGGTCTTGACACCTGCAATGGGATCATACAAGGGCGCCCAAGGGCGGGAGAGGGGCGGCGGTTCCATGACGATGAGCGCTTGGACAAGCCGCCCCGCCGCTCCTCATCGTGCATCCAAAATTTCCCGCGCGACATGGCAGCCGCTGCGCACGGCGCTTTCGAGCGTGGCCGGGTAGTCGGCATACACGTAGTCGCCCGCCAGCCACAGGCCCGGACGGGCGGTCTTTGCCGGTGGGCGGGGGAGTCCGGGGCGGCAGGAGAAGGCGGCGTGGCGTTCGCGGATGACGCGGCGCCAGTCCGGGTCGGGCAGCGCGCGGCCGAGCGTTTGTTGCAATTCGCCGTGCAGCGCCGCGGCCAGCGATTCATTGTCGTGCGTGTCCCAGACGCCCTGGGCGCTGAGGACACAGGCGACGATGGTGCTGGCGCCGCCGGGCGGGCCGCGGTCGAAGACCCATTGGCCGAGCGGGCCGCACAGGCCGAACATGGGCGACGGCAGGCGGATTTCTTCCGGGTAGGCGAGATAGACCGTGCCGACGGGTTCGTACCGGTAGCTGTCCAGCAGGGCGGCGATGGCGCGGGTTTCCGGGGCTTCCCGCAACAGTTCGGCGGCTTGCCGCGGCGCGGTGGCGATGACCACGTGGGCGAATTTTCCGCCGTTCCCGGTAAGTTGCGCGATCTGTCCGACGCGGGTGGACAGCCGGATTTCTCCGCCATGAGCGCCGATGAAGCGGGCTGCGGCATCGGGAAAAACGCGCCCGAGGTCGGCTTGCGGCAGCAACAGGTCGCTGTTTTCCCGCGCGCCGTCGAGGCCGTCGCGCAGGACGTTGGCGAAGATTTGCGCCGAGGCGTGTTCCGGGGCGGTGTTGAGCGCCGCCAGGCACAGCGGTTCCCACAGCAGCCGGCGGAGATTTCCCCGCTGCCGGTGCCGGTCGAGCAGGCCGGCGACGGTGAGTGGCTCGGCGAGGCGGTAGCCGCCGGCGCGCAGGGCGTGGATGAAGCGCGCGGCGGCCAGTTTTTCGCCCGGCGGGCCGCCCCTGGCCGTCAGCAGGCCAATCGCCAGATGGAGCGGCGCGGGCAGGCGCGGCAGGCGGAGCCGAAAACCCTGGTGGGGGTAGACGAGTTCCAGCGGCAGGCGGCGCAGCAGGCGTTCGGGATCGGCGCCGCTTCGGCGCATGATCCGCAAGGTTTCACGATAGGCGCCGAGCAGCAGATGCTGGCCGTTGTCCAGCGCGTGGCCGGCGATATCCACGCGGCGCGCGCGTCCGCCAAGCTGCCTGGCCGCTTCGAATACGCGGACGGGCACGCCCGCCGCGGACAGGTCGACGGCGCAGGCGAGGCCCGCCCAGCCGCCGCCGACGATGGCGACGCCGGCGTTCACCCCGCTCACCCCTTGATCCACGTCCGCCAGGCGATCCACAGTTTGCGCGGCGAGGTGAGCGAGGCGCGCCGGTCCAGCACGCGGCAGCCGTCGCGCTTGATCTCGCCGAGCAGCGTCCGGTAGATCGCGGCCATGATCAGGCCTGGCCGCTGCGGCTTGCGGTCGACGTCCGGCAACTGCTTCATCGCTTGCGCGTAATAGCCTTCGGCGCGCTCGATCTGGTACTCCATGAGCCGGCGGAAGTTGTCCGAGTAGCGGGCATTCGGGAGATCGGCGAGCGGCAGGCCGAAACGCTTCATTTCGTCCATCGGCAAGTACACGCGACCGCGCCGGGCATCCTCGCCGACGTCGCGGATGATGTTGGTCAGCTGGAAGGCCATGCCCAGGTCATGGGCGTAGCCGAGCGTCCGCGGGTCGGTGTGGCCGAAGATTTCGGCGGCCAGCAGGCCGACCACGCTGGCGACGCGGTAGCAGTACAGCGACAGCGCCGCGAAGTCGGGGTAGCGCGTTTGCCGCAGGTCCATTTCCATGCCGTCGATGATTTCCAGCAGGTGTTCCCGCGGCAGCCGGAAGCGCGGCAGCACGGCGTACAGCGCCTGGGTGACCGGATGCCGGGGCCGGCCGGCGTAGAGTTCGCCAAGCTCGGCGCGCCACCAGGCCAGCGTGTCGGCGGCGGCCCGCGGGTCGCCGCCTTCGTCGACCACGTCGTCCACTTCGCGGCAGAAGGCGTACAGCGCGGTGATCGCGCGCCGCCGTTCGGGCGGCAGGAAGCAGAAACTGTAATAGAAACTCGATCCGCTCGCCGAGGCTTTTTGCTGGCAATATTCTTCGGGCGTCATGGACTGCGCTGCCGGTTGGTAAATACCTGCCTTCGATGCTTTGGCGCGCTTCCGACGGAAGTCCGCGAGAGTCGGGCGCATGTCGCGGCGCCGCGCCGGGATGCCCGGTATTCTTACATAAACAGCGCGCGTCCGGCCATGCGCAGCCAATCCGCCGGGCCGAGCGCGGGCCGGTTGCGGAAAACGTCGCCGCGCGCGCGCTGAATCCGTTCGAGGATGCGCAGCCCGCCTTGCACGGTGAGACGGATTTCCCAGCCGAGGCGGCCGGGCAGCTGGCGCGCCAGCGGAGCGCCGGCGAGCATCATCCGGCGCGAACGCTCGATCTGGAAATCGAGCAGCGCGGCCCATTCCGGCGTGCAGCGCCCGTCGGCGATCGCCTGTTCGCCAACGCCGAAACGCGCCATGTCTTCCCGCGGCAGATAGACGCGCCCCTTGGCCCAATCCACCGCGATGTCCTGCCAGAAGTTGATCTGTTGCAGCGCCGAACAGATCGCGTCGGAACGGCGCAGCCGGTCTTCGCTGGCGCGGCCGAAAACGTGCAGCACCAGACGCCCGACCGGATTGGCCGAGCGCCGGCAGTAGTCCATCAGCTCCGCGAAATCGGCGTAGCGTTTCTTCACCACGTCCTGGGCGAAGGCGTCGAGCAGGTCGCGGAAAAGCGCTATCGGCAGCTTCCAGTCGGCAACGATCGTCGCAAGTTCGACGAACGGAGCGGATTCCGGAAGCTGGCCGCGCTCGATGCGGTCGAGTTCGGCGGCGTAGGCGGCCAACCCCCGCAGGCGTTCTTCGTTGCTCGCGTCCCCTTCGTCGGCAATGTCGTCGGCGCCGCGCGCGAAGCGGTAGATGGCTTCGATTGGACGGCGCATCCGTTCGGGCAGGAGAAACGAGGCGACCGGGAAGTTTTCGTAGTGTTCGACGGGCATGGGGCGATACGGCTTGGGATGTTGCGTTCTGTCTGTTCATGAACCTGTTTGACGAACGATCCGGAGTTGAGCATACCATGCGCGAAGGCGCCGACCGGAGATCGATGGCCGCTGGCGCGCCGTGGAATGATACCAAGTTGCAGTCAAACCATCGTGATACGCCAAAAATGACCGCGTTACGCGATCCCGCGGCTCGCATTGCGGGCGGGACGCCCGCGCTCCGGTTCGGAGGACTGAGGACAGAAGACCGAAGACAGTAGTATTCGCGGCGCGAAGCGCCGGTAACTGGCTGTCCTCTGTCCTCTGTCCTCTGTCCTCTGTCCTCTGTCCTCTGTCCTCTGTCCTCTGAACCGGGCGTCTCGCCCGCTTCGTGGGACTTATGCCAAGTGTGGCAACGGGCTGTTGAGCGCGACTTGGCGTCAAGCCCAAAAAACGCTTCTTCCCGCGCGCGTGGCGGAGCGGTATTGCATACGCTTATTTTGCCCGTTTTCGCTGTGCTGCGCTCACCCCGCGCTGGGCGGGCGTGTTTGCCCCGTGGCCGGGATCGGCCATTGACCGGCGGCAAGTTGTTCCAGACCGGCAAGGATCAGCTTTTTTGTGCGGTAGTCGCCGTGGGCGGCCTGGTCCTGTTCGCGCGCGATGGGGAAAGTATCGAGGATGTATTCGGCGTCGGCGGGGGAGACGCCGTAGAGATGCATGAAAAGCGCATCCAGCGCCGCCTTGCGCAGCGCACGGTCTTCTTCGTCCCACAAAAAGGGCGCGCCCGTATAGCCAAGGTCACGGGCGAAGGGGGCGAGGTCATGGGCGGTGTAGGAAAGACGCAAGACCTGTTCGCGGATGAAATCGGCGATCCTGACCGCGCCGATGTTTTTCTCATATGCGGGCGGCGCGATGACGGGGAGTTGTTCGAGGATGTACCAGTTGAGATGCTGTCCCTGCACCTTTTGTCTGGCGAGAAAATCGAAAACAAAACTGTTGAAATTTGCGAGCAGCAGCAAGGAAACGGTTTTGTCGGCAAGGATCAGCGGCAAGGTATTGCCAAAAGCCGCCTGCGGCGCCAAGGCCGCGATCATGGTGCGTATATTGGTGGGCGCGGTCACATCCTTGAAACAGAGAAGCGCGCGCGCTGCCGGCAGGGAAACGTCGTCCTCGAACGAAACCCAATACTGCGGCGTCGGAAAACGATTCGGCGATTCCTTTTCCGCGGCGGAGATCGTTTCCTGCTGCGCGGCGCGATGGAGATTCTGGGGATTCACGACCACATCCGCCGCCCGATGGTCGTACATTTGCACCATCTTGCCCTCGTACAGCGGCACGGCCTCGCGTTCTCCTTTCCGCCAACGATTGAGCGCGGCAGGCTCAAAACCATCCCGCTCCAGTTCTTCCCTCGTTTTGAACAATGCCGAATCGTTCGTCATGTCGAACATGCGCGAGTATTTCACCGGCCAGACGCGCTTTTCCCCATCTCCGCTCTTGTCGACCAGCACCGGATGCTCGCGGTAAATCGAGAGGGTGATGTCGGCGTCGCGCCGATTCCTGAAAATCGGCGCGGCGCCGGTATTGGGATTGACCCGGCGAAAATCCACGCTGGCGAGTTCAAGCACCCGTTCCGCGTCATCGAGATCGTTGATGTCGTGCAGGTAAAAGGCGCAGCGCGAAGTCGGGAAGGTTCGCTTCTTGCCGCCGAAGACGAGGGCGCAGAACTTGAAACGCGAATCCACATCGGGGAAATAGCTGCCGCCGGAGTCGCCGGGGTTTTGCCGGTTTTCAAAATCGAATAGGGCGGACAAGCGACCGCTCTCGGAGAGACCGCGAAAAAACGCCGCCGCGCCCAGATCGGCGGCAATGCCGGAAGGCGTCAGCAGGGCGACCAGACCATCGGGGCAAATCAGGCTTTGCGCGCGCTCGACAAACAGGCTGTAGAGATTCACGTCGCCGCCGCCCAGCAGGGGGTAATCGCCGCTCTTGCCCAATACCCGCATATTGGCCTCGGCGCGTTCCACGGCTTCCTGGTATTCCCGCCAGAGCGGCGCGCCCTTTTGGCGCAGGGCGGCAATGCGTTTCTTGCGGTCGGCGGCGCGGGGTTCCTGGGCAATTTCCGGGCTGCGCTCGGCGAACCATTCGACTTCCTGGAGTTTGATGCGATCCCAGGGCGGATTGCCGATCACAATGTCGAATCCGCCGCGCCCGGAAAACACATCGGGGAAGAAGGTTTGCCAGTGAAAGAAATTTTCGCGCCGCGCAAGCGCCCCGGCGCGGGCGAGCAGGTCATTGGCGGCGGGAACATCCTTGCCCTTGCCTTCCAGCCTGCCCGCCGCCGCCACGCCCAGCAGGTCATATTGCGCGGA
>JAISNE010000199.1 GCA_031276375.1 Accumulibacter sp. | reverse complement strand
TTCCCGCCTGCGCGGGAATGACGGGTATTTTGACCGCCTCGTCTTAAAAAACGAGGGTGGTGCATGAAAGCATGGCCTGATACCAGGTTGCGCTCAACAGGCAGTCAATACTCCAGTCTGACGTTTCAAGATTTCGGTCATTTTTTTCGTATCACGATGGTTTGACTGCAACTTGGTATGAGGCCGTTACGCGCTCGGGTGCGCCGCCCCGGAGCGCGCTGGCGGTGTCGATCTTCCTGGCCGGCATGAAGCCCTGCCGCGTCGAAAGCGCCGTGCCAGCCTACTGCGGGACAGCACACCCGAACGCGTCCAACCGCGGTTTCCGGGGTTAAACTGAAAACCCCGGTCAAAACCGCTTTCGTTGCTTTTTGACAGCGCCGGAGTGGCAAATTTGCCGTCAGCCGGAAAAGGCTGGCAACGACGGGTCAAAAAAAGGTCAATGGAGAGGGAAAAATGAGGAAAAAGTGAGGGAAAAGAAATGGAAAAGGCAGGCGTCGGGCGCAACGGCGATGCCGAACGGCACGGCATGCGCTTCGTCGATCAGGCTCGATGGCTCTTCCCTCCCAACGGAGGCGCATCTATCATCGTGCCTCATGCGCGAAGCCCGATCGTGTGACACTCGACGGGGGCAGTCAGACGGGGATGGGCACAGCCGGCCCGCCCATGTTTCGCCCGCGCCCGCCGTTGCCTGTTTCCGGGGGCTTCCGGCAAAGGGAACCCTGCCCGGCGATCGGTGCTATATTTTCCGGGCTTTCTTCCGACAGAAGGATCTACTCGTGGCGCTTTATTTTGACGTTCTCGTAATTGGGAGTGGCCTGGCCGGACAAACGGCGGCCATCCGCCTCGCCGATTCCTGCAAGGTCGGCCTGATCGGCAAACGCACCCTGGAGGACTGCGCTTCCGCCAGGGCGCAAGGGGGAATCGCCGCCGTTCTGGACAGCAAGGATTCGATCGAGGACCATATCCGCGATACCTTCATCGCGGGCGCGTACCTCAACGATCACAAGGCCACGCGACTGGTCGTCGAAAACGGCAAGCGGGCCATCGAATGGCTGATCGAGCAAGGCGTCGAGTTCACGCGCAACGACACCGGCTATCACTTGACGCGCGAAGGCGGCCACAGTACGCGCCGCGTGATCCACGTCGCCGATGCGACGGGATTCGCCGTTCAGGAGACGCTGACCGGCATCGTCCGCCGGCATCCCAACATCACCGTGCTCGAACAACACATCGCCATCGACCTCATCACCGGCGAAAAACTGGGATTGCCGGAAAACCGCTGTCATGGCGCGTATGTCCTCGACAACACGAAGGACGAAGTGGTTACCATCGGCGCGCCGCACACCCTGATCGCCACCGGCGGCGCGGGCAAGGTCTACCTCTACACGACGAGTCCGGACACCTCGTGCGGCGACGGCATCGCCATGGCGTATCGAGCCGGATGCCGGGTCGCCAACATGGAATTCATCCAGTTTCACCCGACCTGCCTTTACCACCCGCAGACCAAATCCTTCCTGATTTCCGAGGCGGTGCGCGGAGAAGGCGGTTTGCTGAAGCTGCCCGACGGGACGCGCTTCATGCCGGAGCACGATTCGCGCGCCGAGCTCGCGCCAAGGGACGTCGTCGCCCGAGCCATCGATTTCGAGATGAAAAAGCGCGGCCTGGACTGTGTTTACCTGGATATATCGCACAAGCCGGCGGCGTTTCTCAAGGAACACTTTCCGAACATCCTGGCGCACTGCCTCGAACTGGGCATCGACATCACCCGCGATCCCATTCCGGTCGTTCCGGCGGCGCACTATACCTGTGGCGGCATCGTCACCGATTTGCGCGCGCGGACCGACATTCCCGGTCTCTACGCCAGCGGGGAGGCTTCCTGCACCGGACTTCACGGCGCCAACCGGCTGGCCAGCAATTCCCTGCTCGAATGTCTCGTCTATTCGGAGGCCGCGGTCAAGGACATCCTGTCCCGGCCGAAACCGGAAATGCTCGAACTGCCCGAGTGGGACGAAAGCCGGGTGTCGGACCCCGACGAGGAAGTCGTGATCGCGCACAATTGGGAAGAACTGCGCCGCTTCATGTGGGACTACGTCGGTATCGTGCGGACGACCAAGCGCCTGCAACGCGCCCAACATCGCATCCGTCTGCTGGAGAAGGAAATCCACGAGTACTACTCGAATTTCCGGGTTTGCCATGACCTGATCGAATTGCGAAACCTCGTGGTGACCGCCGACCTGATCGTCCGTTGCGCCCTGAAACGCCACGAGAGCCGCGGCCTGCATTTCAGCCGCGATTACCCGGAGATGCTGAAAACGGCAAGAAACACGGTCATTGGAAAAAAGGAACGGAAGCGTTCCGGGGTTTCCTGAACGGAAAACCTTCAGACCACGGCGGCACAACGGACAGCATGAGAAAACTCGTGTCTTTCATGCCTCCGTGATTCCACGCCTTTTCTGGATTCCAAGCCCGCGCGGGAATGACGGGTATTTTGACCGCCTCGTCTTAAAAAAAGCGAGGGG
>JAISNE010000141.1 GCA_031276375.1 Accumulibacter sp. | reverse complement strand
TGCTGTTCAGCCTCACCGCCTTGTACCTGTCGTACCGGATTTCCGGATTCTCCTCGTGGAGTTCCGCGGGTTCCCTGCCGCTGGGCGCCAGCCTGGTCATGTGCCTCAGCTCGCTGACGATCATTTTCAGGGATCTCTCCAGGCCGCCCCCCGAACTCCCGCCCGGCAGGACGCTGGCGCGAGCTTTCCGCGAGGCCGTGTTTCCGACGCGGCACATGATCTTCGTCCTCGTGCTGATCGGCTACATGTTCCTGCTCGAACCGCTCGGCTTCATCGCCAGTTCGTTTCTTTACCTGATGGCGGCGAGCCTGGTGCTCGGAGAGAGGCGCTACGCGCACATGCTCATCGTCAACGTGTTTTCGCTGGCCGCCGTCTATCTCGTATTCCAGACCGCGTTCTCGGTCGTGCTGCCCGAAGGATTCGTGGAAAGGATATTCCGATGAGCGACGTACTGATGAACGTTTCGCACTTCGGAATGAGCTTTCTCGACCCGTACCTCATGTTCCTGACCGCCGCCGGCGTCTTCTTCGGCATCTACGTCGGCGCGATTCCCGGCCTGTCGGTGACCATGGCGGTATCGATCCTGATCTCCTTCACCTTCAAATGGGGCGTCAACGAAGCGCTGGCGCTGATTGCCGGCATCTACTACGGCGGCGTCTACGGCGGCTCGCGCAGCGCCATCCTGATCAACGTCCCGGGCGCCCCGGCGGCCATCGCGGCGGCACTCGACGGCTATCCGCTGGCCAGGCTCGGCGAAGCGGGACAGGCGATCGGCCTGACCACGGTGATGGGCGTGTTCGGCGGACTCATCGGCGTGCTGTGCCTGGCCGTCGGCGCGCCGATGCTGTCCAACCTGGCGCTGCTCTTCGCCCCGCGCGACTACATGATGCTGGCCATCTGGGGTCTGCTGCTGGTCGGCAGCCTGTCCGGCGGAATGATGGCCAAGGGCGTATTCGCCGGCGCGCTGGGCATCCTGTTCGGCATGGTCGGGCTTGACCCGCTGACGGCGGAGCAGCGATTCACCTTCGGCTCCGTGCATCTCTCCGGCGGCGCGCCCTACGTCGCGGCGATGATCGGCCTGTTCGGCGTCTCCGAAGTGCTGGTGCAATTGCACGAACTGCACTTCCCGGTCGTCAAGCAGAACGTCAGCAAGCTGATGCCATCCTGGAGCCTGATCAAGAAGCACCTGCCGCTGGCCTCGCGCTGCTCGGTGCTCGGCGTGGTCGTCGGCGCGCTGCCCGGCGCCGGCGGCGACATCGCCGCGCTGATGGCCTACGACCACGCCAAGCGCACCGTCAGAAATCCCGAGCGCCCGTTCGGGGAAGGCGCGTGGGAAGGCATCGTGGCGCCCGAAGCGGCCGCCGTCGGCTCGGTCGGCGGCTGCTACATTCCGATGCTGACGCTCGGCATACCGGGCGACGCGGTGACCGCGGTCATCATCGGCGCGCTCTACATCCACGGCATGAAACCGGGGCCGCTGATGCTGCTCGAAACCCCGCACCTCTTCTGGTTCACCGTCGGCAATCTCGCGCTGTCGTGCATCTGGCTGGCCATCTTCGGCTTCATGGGCATCAAGCTGTTCGCCAAAATCGTCGAAGTGCCCAAATCGGCGCTGCTGCCGATGATCGTCATCCTCTCGGCGGTCGGCTCGTACGCCATCGAGAACAACCCGGTGCACATCTACTGGATGCTGGGATTCGGCGTGGCCGGCTATTTTCTCAAGATGTACGGCTACCAGGTCGGCCCGGTGATCCTCGGCATCATCCTCGGCCCGCTGCTCGACTCGAACTATCGCCGGGCGATGATCTCGGCGGGCAACGACCCGCTCCAGTTCGTCTCGGAATTCTTCACCAGTCCGGTGTCGCTGGTGCTCGTGCTGCTGCTGACGCTGACCCTGGCGAGCCAGACCCGGTATTGGGCGAAGTTTTTCGGCTTGTTCGGAGGACGGAGGACGGAAGACTGAAGACAGTCGGTTGGCGGCGCTTCGCGCCGCAAGAATTACTGTCCACGGTCCTCTGTCATCCGAACCCGAGCGCGGGCGTCCCGCCCGCAATGCGAGCCATAGGCTCGCTGTGCCGCCGTCATTTTTGGCGTATCACGATGGTTTGGCGGCAACTTGGTATTAGGCGGAAACGGTAGGCAGACATCGTCGCGCAGATAAAGCCGATGGATTGCCCATGCCTTCGGCCCTCGCATGACGAGGCGGGGCGCGCTCGCCAGGAGGGGACGCCCGCTTGCGCGCGGCACGGCCACAGGGGCTTGCCCGCGCCCAACCCTCCTTTACGACATCTGCGTAGGCGATAGCCCTGTGATTCCTGAAACCCGACCAAAAGAGAGCATGGGTGATGCGATAATACCGTGCCGTATCGATTGATCCAGGATTGAAACAAACTATCGGAGGAACCATGGCGCTGTTTCTGAGTGAAGACGATGTTCGTCAATTATTGACCATGCCTCTGGCCATCGAGGCCGTCGAGGAAGCCCACGGGGAGCTTTCGCTGGCTCGGGCCATCGACGTTCCGCGGCAGCGCACGCGGTTGCCGCGGACCGCGCTGCATATCCTGCAGGGCGCGTTGCCGGGGCGCGACGCGATCGGTTACAAGGCTTACACCAGCAACCGTTCCGGCGTGCGTTTTCTGGTGCATCTGTTCAGCGCCGCCAGCGGCGCCTTGCGGGCGGTGCTGGCGGCGGATACCCTGGGCATGATGCGCACCGGCGCCGCGTCGGGCGTGGCGACGCGCCATCTGGCGCGGCCGGACGCCGAAGTGCTGGGCGTGTTCGGCGCGGGCTGGCAGGCCGAGGGCAACATCGAGGCGGTGGCGGCGGTGCGCGAGTTGCGCAGGGTCAAGGTCTTCGCGCGCGACGCGGAACGCCTGGCCGCGTTCTGCGCGAAGATGTCCGGCCGCCTGGGGCTCGACGTCGTTCCGGCGGCTTCTCCCGAGGACGCCGTGCGCGGCAGCGATATCGTCAGCACCGTCACCACGGCCGTTTCTCCGCTGTTCGACGCCGCCTGGCTGGCGCCGGGCGCGCACATCAACGCGGCCGGCTCCAATTCGCTGATTCGCCGCGAAATCGGCGAGGACGTGCTCAAGGTCTGCCAGCCGATCGTCGTCGACAGTGTCGACACGGCGCTCAAGGAAGCCGGCGATCTGTTGCCGCTCCTGGAGAAAGGGCGGCTCGGCGAGCGCCAACTGGTCGAGTTGGGCGAGGTGATCCTCGGACGCCATCCGGGCCGCGCGAA
>JAISNE010000111.1 GCA_031276375.1 Accumulibacter sp. | reverse complement strand
GAACGCTTTCATCCAGTCCCTCTATCGAGTCAATCCGCGCATAGCTTATTCCGTATGCCAGCGAAATCTTTTCCAAATCGGGCAAATACAGTCCGCTGTTTTCGTCGCAACCGACATGTCTGCCTTGAAAATGATTGTTTTGCATATTGCGAATCGATGCGTATCCGCCATTGTCGATGGCAAATATCTTGATCGGTAATCTACGCCCGGCAACGATGGCGAGTTCCTGAATGTTGACCTGCATACCGCCATCGCCCGCGATACAGATCACGTCCTTTCCGCCGGAGGCAATACACATGCCGATTGCGTTCGGAATCTCGAAACCCATCGCGCCCAGGCCGTGATTTGAACGCACGACCTGCCCTCGCTTCACGCGAAACGCCTGGAAGAATATTTCCGCCGTCGTTCCCGCGCTGCACGGCGCGATATGCGCTCCTTCCGGGAGCTGTTCGGACAGCGATTGCGCCAGTGCGTAAGTCGTCAATTCGCCGTCTGGCGCGCTTATCGGGTATTTCGATTTCCATCTGGCGATCCGTGCCTTCCACTCGGGCTGTCCGTGCGCGCGTATATCGTTTTTGCTTTTGAGCAATGCCGCCAGAACATCCCCGGCATCGGCAAGCACAGGGATGAGTCTTGAAGCGCTCTCCAGCTTTGTTATTTCCGTCCGGTCGATTTCCACGACGATTTTTGTCGCTTTCGGCGCCCATTCCGAACGGTCATAACCCGTTATCGAGAAGTCGAGCCGCGTTCCGAGACACAGCAGTAAATCGGCGTTTTGCATCGCCAGATTGCCATGACGGTCGCCCATTCCCCCCGCGCGCCCGGCGTAAAGCGGATGGTCGTTCGGTACGCAGTCCATCGCTTTCCAGGTCGGAATAACCGGTATTTGTAGATATTCCAGCAATTCGCGGAAGCGCGCCTTGCATCCGGCCAGGCCGTTTCCCACGATCATCACCGGGCGCTTTGCCGAATTCAGCGCGGAAATGATTTCCGACACATCGACACGCGCGTCTTCGGCTGGCGACGCGTATCCGCGCAGTTTGTCCGGCTCGATTCGCGCGCCTTGCACATCGAGCGGAATGTCAATCCAGACCGGCCCCTTGCGCCCGACCGTCATCTCGCGCCACGCGCGTTCAAGTTCGTATCGAACCCGCGCCTTGTCCGTCACCATCACCGCATATTTCGTGATCGACCGAACGATCGACACAATATCGGCTTCCTGCGAACCCAGTGAACGCACTCCGTAACGTTCTTTCAAATCCGCCGTCTTTACCTGTCCCGACACGAAAAACACCGGCGATGAATCCAGATGCGCCGCCAACACGCCTGTCACGGCGTTGGTTCCGCCCGGCCCCGTCGTCACGAGCGCGCAGCCTGGCCGTCCAAGCGTATTGGCATATGATTCGGCGGCAATCGCGGCCGCCTGTTCATGCAAAAGCGGCACGGCGTTCATATCGCCGCATCGCCCCAGGGAGTCGACCAAATGCATGGCCCCTCCCCCCGGTAAATAAAATACCGTGTCGATTCCACGCTCGGCAAGGAACGCAAAAATATAATCCGATACCTTCATCGCTTTATTCGGTCTGGAATTTCAATTTTCCCGCCATCAACCCGCCAACGACTTCAAGCAGCACGCCATGACCGCCGCCGGATTCCGTGATAAAGTTCGCGGCATTTCTCGCCCCTGGAGTCGCGTCTCGCGGAGCGATTCCAATTCCAACCGCTTCAAGAGCGGGAACGTCGCTGTCGTTGTCGCCTATATATAACAACGCATGAATATCGACGCCCGATTCCGCGGCGATTGTTTTGATCGCGGACAGTTTATCCTTCGCGCCGGTATAAATCCTTTCCACATTGAAACGCTTGGCGATTGTTCTGGCCATTTCCGTGTCCTCGCCAGTCACGAATGCGAAATCGTAGCCGTTGCGCCGTCCAATGCCGATAGCGTCCAGGTCCCGGTAACATATCGACTTCGTTTCATTGCCATGAACGTCCAGCGTCACGCGCCCGTCGGTCAGGACGCCATCGATATCCGCGAGTATGAGCTTCATAGGTTGTCCACTCTTCTCAACTTTTGTTTTACCGGCACTTCTTCGGGCAGGCAATGTATTTCAGGCGTTCCCAACGCCTGTTCGACCCGCCGGATATTGCGCACCGTCTCAAGCATTTCGTCGGGCGTGATGGACGCTTTTTGATCGCTTCCCCACATGCCGCGGTCAAGTGTAAAGTGGCGCTCCACGGCAACCGCTCCCAGCGCGACAGCCGCCGCGGAAATTACCGTTTCAAGCTCGTGCCCGGAGTATCCGACCGGAACACGATAACGTTCCGCGAGCGTTTTGATTGCCCGCAAGTTGATTTTGTCCGGAGGCGCCGGATACAACGATACGCAATGGAACAGCAGCAGGGATTCCGTTCCCAGAATCTCCACGGCCTTGTCGATTTCGTCAAGCTCGCTCATTCCCGTGGATAGCAGTACGGGCTTCCCGGTTTCCCTGACTTTTCTCAGCAGATCCGCGTCCGTCAAACACGCCGCGGCGATTTTATGGCACGGCACGTCGAAGGATTCCAGGAAATCGACCGACGCTTCGTCCCACGGAGAAGCAAACCAGATAATTTCAAGCTCCTTGCAGCATTCGTCGATTTCCCGATAGGCCTTGCGAGAAAACTCCAGCCCGCGTTTCAGATCGCCGTTGGTGGCGCCAAACGGACTTTCTCTTGGCCTCGCCAGCTCGGTGGGCGTGTAAACAACGTCTACCGTCCGCTTTTGAAACTTCACGGCGTCGCACCCCGATTTTTTGGCCGCCGAAATCATTTCCTTTGCCAGCTCGATACTGCCGTTGTGGTTGATCCCGATTTCCGCGACGATGAAGGCCGGTTTCCCGATTTCAAATCTGGCTAGTTTGATTTTCAATTACCTCCCTTATTCCATCGATTAAAGAACGTGGCTTCCAATCGGGAATTTCTCCGCGCAACCGCGTGTTATCCCCTGTGTATTCCAGGCCCAAGCCTTCTTTTTGAAATACCACCGGCAAATCCGAGTGCATTTGCCGTCTTGCTTCCTCCGCGATTTCTCCAATCGACACCGGCGCCCCGGAACAAAGATTATATGCCTTGTGTCGCGGTTCGTTTTCGACGAAGTACGCCAACACAGGAACAATATCCTTGACATACAGAAAGTCGAACATCACGTTCTGCCGCAGTTCAATCGTTCTGTTCTTCTTCACGCAAGCGAGTACATGGGGTATCAGCTTGTACGGCGGGTCTCCCGGACCATGGCAGCCGAACAGCCGAAGATTGGTGACGCGACCGCACCGCTCCGCAAGCTCGCTCATCAGATAACGGGAAAGCCCGTAGGCATCGCGTGGCAACTCGCGTCCAAACTCGTCCTCGGTAACTTTCACCAACGCGCGATGTTTGCCATATTCCGCGCCGGAACCAAGGTAAATCATTTTTCCAGCAAAATCCATGCAATGCGCCAACGAGACAAATACGCGCAGTGAACGTTCGAATAACTCGTTACGGTTGTCGACCGGATTCCGCGCGGTCGGATTCGCAAGATGGATAAGCGCGTCAAATTGCTTTCCCTCCAAATACCGCCGCACCGCGCCGGCATCGAGCAGGTCAAGTTCCGATCGCGTGGGGGCGGCGACGTCATATCGATCGCGCAGAAGCGGAAGCACATTATGCCCGATGAAACCGGTCGAGCCGGTCAGCAGGATATGCTTCATTCCGCGTACTTCAGACGCAGGGGCACCAGGCTATCGCCCAACAACAATGCTTCCGTCAATTCGTGGCACCTCGAGTAATATCTGACGGACTTGTGCAGGTTTCCGGTTTTTTGACAAGCATAACCAAGATAATAGTAAGATGCCTGAACGGAAATCTCTTCCGTCATTATGTCCGCTATGCAATTAGGATTTTCAACGACATTCAGAAATTGCTCGAATTCATCAATTGCGCGGTCATATTCCTTCTTCGCCAAATAAGCCTCGCCTCTCGGATAATGTTTTCTGAATGTCGTAACTCCCGGCATGTTTATAACGGAATCATATTCATTGTCATCTCTCAATGCGCGAAACATGAGGTCTGTCTTGCGAAGCTCAAGAACATCGTCGAAGTCTTCAAGAAATTTAAAGAAGCGTTTAGAGTTGTCGTTGTCTTTGCAATACAGAATCCTATTGGCCGTGCAATAGGACTCAAACAAATAATTCCCGATCAGGATTCTCTCGAACTCCGGCATTCTAGTCATCAGCGGCGCGCGGACATTGCCAGTCAATGCGGCACGCAGCAATTCACCGATTCCGGGGAAATTGTCATTATCATCGGTCAATTGCGAAAGAACATCCAGATAGCGGCGAGAATAATCACATGCGTAGCGTACCGCGTCATCACGGGTGAAATTTGATTCCCTTTGCAGTATCTTGAAAATTTCCGGTCTGTAGAAGTCCACGCCCAAAACAATACGGTTGATATATGAAGCGGCGCGTGTAGTGATATACATCAGCAACCTGATAATCACCGCGAACATGTTGATGTCGTAATTCCCATGTCCGCCATGTCTGGACAAGTTTGATATCTGCCCAAGCTTGTGTATCATCGCATCGGTTTGTATCTCCACACGCCGTAATGATTCGCTGCCCATTTGTAATTTGGATGATTCAAGCACGGGTTGCTTATCAACCGTTTCGTCTTTTCCAAAGGAACAAAGAGAAACGCCTGTTAACATGACTTTGTGCGCCACGGCCATCCTCAATAATATCTCCCATTGAGGTTCGGCAACAGGAGGATCGCTGATATATAACGCATCTCCCACGAGAGAACCAAATCCCTTGTAGCCATTCAAGTCATCCAGTACAAAATAACGCATATTAAGGATGTGGCAAGTAAGGTGCCGACCGTACTTTGACGCCTGTTTGAAAGAATCCAGCTGATTCTGGCAAACATACTCGCCTCCAATGAAGGTGATTGGAGGAAAACAGTATATGATCGCGCCAACATCGTCTGAATCGGCCTTTCTCAGCAATTCCAGAAAGTAAGGCAGATTCTCAAGACAGACAATATCCTCGTCACTCATCAGCGCCGCCCATTGTCCGCCTGCCTTCGAGACAACCAAGGGCCAGTTCAGCGCGCCAATATTCTCCGTATTGCTGAAAATCCTCAAGCGTTTGTCATCAATCCGGGAAAGCATCTCCAGGGTAGCGTCGGTCGAAGCGTTATTGGATATGACAACCTCGATTTCATCGCTGTCACATGAAAGAATGTGCGTCACACATTCGTAAACTCGCTGCGCGCGATTCCACGTGGGAATGCAAAAGCTGAGCAAGGGCTTTCTCGTCATGATTTCCATTCCTTCCCGATGTCATTCCTTCGGCTTGCCGTTTAAGAAAAAATCCCGTGCCGCTCCAGAATTGGAGATCGTTTCAAAATCCCTGCCGGATGGAATCCGATTCATATATCTATCGATATATGACAAATTTCTTATCGAGATCATTTTCGTCCAGAAAATGATAACACATTTTCACGGCAACATTGTCGCATCCCGGCGCGCCAGCGCCAGCGAGAACTTGCGCGGGGCGGAGAAGTTCCGCGGGGCAGGTCCCTTGCGAACCCGGCAACCATCCTCGCGGAAGATGACATCGAGCTCCAGCGCGGGAGTTTTCGATTCCCTGTATTTGCGGCGCGTAACGCCGGTAACTGACTGTCTTCCGTCTTCTGAACCGCCGAGTACCCGGTTTCCCGCGTGCTAGAATCCCCCGCTTCGATCGCCTATCGCGGCATGCCGTTGCCGCTCCATCGTGGAGAATTCGATGTATCAATCTGCCTTGCTTCGGGATTTGCAAGCGCGTGGTCTCATTGCCCAGGTCACGGATGCCGCCGCGCTCGATGAACTGCTGGACAGGCAATCGATCAGCCTGTATTGCGGCTTCGATCCGACCGCCGACAGCCTGCACCTCGGGCATCTGGTGCCGGTATTGATGCTCCGGCGTTTCCAGCGGGCCGGGCACCGGCCGATCGCGCTGGTCGGCGGGGCCACCGGGATGATCGGCGATCCGAGTTTCAAGGTTGCCGAGCGCAAGCTGAACACGCCCGAGGTGATCGCCGGATGGGTCGGGAAGATTCGCGGCCAGCTTGCGCCCTTTCTCGATTTCGAAGGCCCCAACGCGGCGATCATGGCCAACAACCACGACTGGTTCGGCACGATGGGCGCGCTCGATTTTCTGCGCGACATCGGCAAGCACTTTTCGGTCAACGCCATGATCAAGAAGGAATCGGTTCAGCAGCGCATCAACCGCGACGAGCAGGGCATTTCCTATACCGAGTTTTCCTACAGCCTGCTGCAAGCCTACGATTTCGCCGAACTCAACCGGCGGCACGGCTGCGTTCTGCAGATCGGCGGCTCGGATCAATGGGGCAACATCACCGCCGGGGCGGACCTCACCCGCCGGCTGAACCAGGAAACCGTTTTCGGCTTGACCCTGCCGCTGGTGACCAAGGCCGACGGAACCAAGTTCGGCAAGACCGAGTCGGGCGCCGTCTGGCTCGACGCCGGGAAAACCTCGCCCTACGCCTTCTACCAGTTCTGGCTGAACACCTCCGACGCGGACGTGTACCGGTTCCTGCGCTATTTCACCTTCCTTTCCGTCGCCGAGATCGAGGCCATCGAGGCCGCCGACCGGGACGGCGGCGGCAAGCCGGAAGCGCAGCGCATCCTCGCCGAGCAGGCCACCGAACTGGTGCATGGCAAGGCGGCTCTGGCCGCGGCGCGGCGCATCAGTCTCAGTCTGTTCTCGGGCAGCGTGGACGCGCTGAGCGAATCCGATTTTGAGCAGTTGGCGCAGGACGGCGTGCCCGGCGTGACGCTGGACAGGACGCCAACCGGCCTGATCGAGGCGCTGGTCGCCGCCGGCCTGGCCAAATCGAAAAGCGAGGCGCGCGGTTTCCTGCAAAGCGGCAGCGTCACCGTCAACGGCGTCCGCGCGGCAACGCTGGGCAGCCAGATCACGGACGCCGAACGCCGCTTCGGCCGCTTCACGTTATTGCGGCGGGGCAAGAAGAACTACGCGATGCTCAACTGGCGCTGATACCAGGTTGCGCTCAACAGGCCGCTGATACGCAAGTCCGACGTATCGGGATTTTGGTCATTTTTTGGCGTATCGCGATGGTTTGACTACAACTTTGTATAAGTCCCACGAAGCGGGCGAGACGCCCGCGCTCCCGGATTCTGGCGAGAGAGTGGAGCGTGGGCGTCCCGCCCGCAAAGCGAGCCTTGGGCTTCGCGTACCGCCATCATTTTTGGCGCATCACGATGGCTTGACCGCAACTTGGCATGAACCGGCGCCAAGCGCCCTCGCCGGCGCGCCATAGGTATCTACACAGCGGGCAGATATTCTGGGAGCGCGGGCGTCCCGCCCGCTGGTTTGTTCCGTGCGTTCTTCCGTGCGCTGCCGTAGGGGCGGGTTTCAAACCCGCCCCTACAGAAGATGGCGGTTCCGCGTATGGCAACCCCCGCGGGCCGGGCGAGGGGAAAACGCTCATGCCGGCGCGTTCATGCCGGCGTCGACCGCTTGATGACGAGGCTGCCGTATCCCTGGCAAGTCGGCATCATCTCCAGGTGGTTGATGTTGATGTGCGGCGGAAGCGAAGCGATCCAGTACACGGCGTCCGCGATGTCGGCGGCGGTCAACGGCGCGGTGCCCTCGTAGACCCTGGCGGCGGCCGCCTCGTCGCCGTGGTAGCGCACCTTGGAGAACTCGGTGCCGCCGCACAGCCCCGGCGCCAGATTGGTCGCGCGCACGCCGGTGCCGACGAGTTCGGCGCGCAGATTGCGGGTGAATTGCGCAACGAAGGCCTTCGTCGCGCCATAGACGTTGCCGCCGGGATACGGCGTGTTGCCGGCGATCGAGCCAATGTTGACGATCAACCCGCTGTTGCGCGCGACCATGCCGGGCAGCAGCGCGTGCGTGAGCGTGACCAGTCCCTTGACGTTGGTATCGATCATCGTCGTCCAGTCGGCGAGCGAACACCGTGGCGCGGGTTCGACGCCGAGCGCCAGCCCGGCGTTGTTGACCAGCACGTCGACGGACGGCCAGCCGCCGGGCAAACGGTCAAGCCCGTGGCTGATCGAAGCCACGTCGGTCACGTCCATGGCGAGCGGCAACAGCGCCTCGCCCAACTCCTCGCGCAAGCCGTCCAGGCGCTCGGCGCGCCGCGCGGCGGCGATAACACGGTGGCCGCCCGCAACGAAACGGCGGGCCATCGCCTCGCCAAAACCGGCGCTGGCGCCGGTAATCAAAACGATCATATGCTCCTCCTTGGCTCAAAACGCCAGTGTACAACACGGCGCCGTTCCACGGATCAGGGCTATCGCATACACAGAT
>JAISNE010000103.1 GCA_031276375.1 Accumulibacter sp. | reverse complement strand
CATCCTCGGCGCCACCGGCTCGATCGGCGCTTCCACGCTCGATGTCGTCGCTCGCCATCCGGATCGCTACACCGTTTTCGCGCTGACCGCGCACCGCGACGCCGAACGGCTCGCCCGGCTGTGCCTGCGGCATTCCCCGCGCTACGCGGTGATGGCGGACGAGGGCGCGGCGGAGGAACTGCGGCGTCTGTTGCGCGACGCGTCCTGCCCGACCGAGGCGCTCGGCGGCGCGCGGGCGCTGTGCGAGGTGGCGAGCGATCCCGAGGCCGACGTGGTGATGGCCGCCATCGTCGGCGCGGCGGGGCTGGAACCGTCGCTGGCCGCGGCGCGCGCCGGGAAGAAGCTGCTGCTGGCCAACAAGGAGGCCCTGGTCATGGCCGGGCCGGTCTTCATGCGCGCGGTCAAGAGCGGCGGCGCGTGCCTGCTGCCGATCGACAGCGAGCACAACGCGATATTCCAGTCGCTGCCCGCCGATTATTCCGGGGATCCGGACGCGAGCGGCGTGCGCGGCCTCCTGCTGACCGCCTCGGGCGGGCCGTTCCGGAACACGCCGCGCGAGGAGCTTCTGGGCGTCACGCCGGAACAGGCCTGCGCCCATCCGAACTGGCGCATGGGCCGGAAAATTTCGGTCGATTCGGCGACGATGATGAACAAGGGGCTGGAAGTGATCGAGGCGCATTGGCTGTTCGGCGTTCCGGCGGAGAACATCCAGGTCGTCGTTCATCCGCAGAGCGTGGTGCATTCCCTGGTCCAGTATGTAGACGGTTCGGTGCTGGCCGAATTGGGCAATCCCGACATGCGCACGCCGATCGCGCAGGCGCTGGCGTATCCGGAGAGAATCGCCTCGGGGGTCGAAGCGCTCGATCTGTTCGCCGTCGCCGCGCTGCATTTCGAACGGCCGGACTTCGCTCGCTTTCCCTGCCTCGGGCTGGCCTACCAGGCGCTGCGAGAGGGCGAGAGCGCGCCCGCGGCGCTCAACGCCGCCAATGAAGTGGCCGTGCGGCAATTCCTGGCGGGGCGTATCGGATTCGTCGACATCGACCGGGTCATCGCCCGCGTCATGGAACGAACGCCGGTATCGGGACTCCATTCCCTGGACGACGTGTTCGCCGCGGACGCCGCCGCGCGGCGGATGGCCGAAGGGATCGTGGAAAAAATCGCGACGCGCGGTTCGCCCTTGACCTGAAGGGCAAGAAATCAGCGAAGCCTTTCGGGACTGTCGGTCCGGCGCCATTTGGGCGGGGTTTCAAACCGGAGTTGGTTTTACGATGAACAATTTTCTGCTTTACGCCTTGGCTTTCGCCCTGTTGCTCGGGGTGCTCATCATCGTGCATGAATTCGGCCATTACGCGCTGGCCCGCCTGGCCGGCGTCAAGGTGCTGCGCTTTTCGCTGGGTTTTGGCCGTCCGCTGTTCCTGTGGCGGGCGGGCAAGGACGATACCGAATGGGCGATTGGCGCGATTCCGCTGGGCGGGTATGTGCAAATGCTGGGCGAGGGCGATGACGCGGACGAGGTGCCGCCGGATGAAGCGCACCGCAGCTTCAACCGGCAGAGCGTCTGGAAGCGCATGGCCATCGTCGCCGCCGGCCCGCTGGCCAATCTGGCGCTGGCCATCGTCGTCTATTGGGGGCTGTTCATGTACGGCATGGAGGAACTGCGTCCGGTGCTGGGACCGCCCGTTGCCGGGAGCGCGGCGGAACAGGCCGGAATACGGAATGGGGATCGGGTGCTCAAGGCCGGCGGCGAGGCCGTCGAAACGTGGGCCGACCTGCGCTGGGCGCTGCTGCGGCGGATGGTGGAGCAGGATTCGGTGGAACTGGAACTCGTCGACGAACGGCAGAAAACCGGCTTTCGCCGTCTCGCCTTGAGCGAGGCAAGAAACCCCGAGCCTGGCGAGGATCCCGTGATGCGCCTGGGGCTCAGGCTGTTCCGCCCGCTCATTCCCGCCGTTCTGGGAAAAATCACGCCGGGGAGCGCCGCCGCCGCCGCCGGCCTGCGGCCGGGCGACGTGCTGGCCGCCATCGGCAATCAGCCGGTCGCGTCGTGGTACGACGTGGTGCGCGCGGTGCGGGAGTCGCCGGGCGTTCCCTTGCTTTTCAAGGTTCAACGCGGCGGCCAGACGCTGTCGCTGGAAATCACGCCCGCGCCGGCGATGAGCGGCGGCCGCGAAATCGGGCGCATCGGCGCCAGCGTCGCCGACGCGGGCGGCCCGGACGACCTGCTGATCGTCGTGCGCCACGCGCCCTTGCCGGCCCTGGGCAAGGCGGCCTGGGAAGTCTGGGACAAATCGCTGTTCAGCCTCCGGATGGTCGGCAAGATGCTGACCGGCGCGCTTTCCTGGAAGAACATCAGCGGCCCGGTGACGATCGCCGACTACGCCGGGCAGTCGGCCCGGCTGGGCCTGGTCCATTACCTGCGCTTCCTGGCGCTGGTCAGCCTCAGCCTGGCCGTGTTCAATCTGCTGCCCGTTCCGGTTCTGGACGGCGGGCATTTACTGTATTATGTCGCGGAAATCGCAAGAGGCCGTCCCCTGTCCGACCGCTGCCTGATGATCGGCCAGAAGATTGGACTGGCGTTGATCCTGATGTTGATGGTTTGCGCGCTATACAATGACTTCACCCGATTGATTCCCGGCTGATCCATGAAGAAAATCCTGCTTGCCGGCGCGCTTGCCGCGCTGTTTTTGTCAAACGCCCTGGCTTTCGAGCCTTTCACGGTAAGGGACATCCGGATCGAAGGCATTCAGAGGACCGAGGCCGGCACGGTGTTCAGCTATCTCCCGGTCAAGGTCGGGGAAACGATGACCGACGCGAAGGCTTCCCAGGCGATCAAGGCCTTGTTCGCCACCGGCTTTTTCAAGGATGTGCGCATCGAGGTCGACGGCGCGGTGGTGGTGGTCGTCGTCGAGGAACGACCGGCCATCGCGCAGATCGATTTTGTCGGCCTCAAGGAGTTCGACAAGGATCAGATCATCAAGGGCTTGAAGGACGCGGGATTCGCCGTGTCGCGCTCGTTCGACCGCGGCATGCTGGAGCGGGCCGAGCAGGAACTCAAGCGGCAGTACCTGACCCGCGGCAAGTATTCGATGACGGTGACCACGACGGTGACGCCGCTCGAACGGAACCGCGTCGGCATCAACTTCAACATCGACGAGGGGGAATCCGCGCTGATCCGGCAGATCAACATCGTCGGAACGTCGGCCTTCACGGAAAAGGATCTGCTCGAACTTTTCCAGTTGCAGACGCCGAACTGGATCAGCTGGTATACGAAAAACGACCAGTACTCAAAACAGAAGCTGTCTGCGGACCTGGAAACGCTGCGCTCCTTCTATCTGAATCGCGGCTTCCTCGAATTCAACATCGAGTCGACGCAGGTTTCGATCAGCCCGGAAAAGAACGACATCTACATCACCATCAACATCTCGGAAGGCGAGCGCTACGTCGTCTCCTCGGTCAAGCTGGCGGGCAACCTGATTCTCCCGGAAGAAGAATTCCGCCGGGCGATGCAGGTCAAGGCGGGCGACGTCTTCTCGCGCGAGGCGGTCAACGCCAGCACCAAGGCGATCAGCGAAAGCCTGTCGCGGCAGGGCTACGCTTTCGCCAACGTCAATGTGGCGCCGGAAATCGACAAGGAAAAAAGGTGGGTGGCGTTCACCATATTCGTCGATCCGGGCAAGCGCGTTTACGTCCGCCGCATCAATATCGGCGGCAACACCAAGACGCGCGACGAAGTCATCCGGCAGGAAATCCGGCAGATGGAAAGCGGCTGGTACGACGACGAGCGGGTCAAGCTCTCGAAGGAACGCATCGACAAGACCGATTATTTTTCCGAAGTAACCGTCGAAACGCCGCCCGTTCCGGGAACCACCGACCAGATCGACGTCAATTTCGGCGTGACCGAAAAAACGACGGGCAACATCACCGTGGGGGCCGGGTATTCGCAGTCGGAAAAAGTCATTCTTTCCGGCTCGGTTTCCCAGGCCAACATTTTCGGCAGCGGCAAGTACGCCTCGGTCCAGATCAGCACCGGCAAGATCAACCGCGCCATCGGGTTCAGTTACAACAATCCGTACTTCACCGTCGATGGCGTGAGCCAGGGCTTCGACGTTTATCACCGGAAGTCGGACCCGACCTACCTCGATTACATGTACAAGACGACCTCGACCGGCGGCGGCATCAGGTTCGGCATCCCGATCAGCGAGAAACAATCGATCAGCTTCGGAGCGGCGGTCGATTACACCAAAGTCACCATCGACCGCGTCGACGGCGACACGCCGCGGCAGTACGAGCGCTTCGTCGACCACTTCTGCGGCGAGACCACCGATACCTGCGGCAATCTCTCGGTGCCACTGACCGTCGGCTGGGCCAGCGACAGCCGGGACAGCGCGATCAGCCCGTCGCGGGGCGTGCTCCAGCGGGCGGGAATCGAGGTCAGTCCGGGCGGCGATCTGCGCTATTACAAGCTCACCTACCAGCATCAGCGTTATTTCCCGGTGACCCGGAACCTGGTGCTGATGCTCAATGGCGAACTCGGCTACGCCAAGGGGCTGGGTGGGCAGGAGATGCCGTTCTTCAAGAATTTCTATGCCGGCGGAACGGGTTCCGTGCGCGGCTGGGACACCGCCAGCCTGGGGCCTTACGAGATCGATTCCTCCGACGACGACGTGCGTCTGGGCGGCACGCGCCGCTTCATCTTCAACGCCGAACTGACGATGCCGGTGCCGGGCTTCGGCAGCGATAAATCGTTCCGCATAGGCCCGTTCTTCGACGCCGGCCAGGTGTATTCGGACGAGAAGACCGACGGCACGTGCGGCAGGGGCTTGCGCACCGTCTGTAGCGAAGGCCCGATCCGCATGTCGGTGGGCATCGCCGCGACTTGGCTGTCGCCGCTGGGGCCGATGAAATTCAGTTTCGCGCAGCCGTTGAACAAACAGAAAGATGATAATATTCAAAGGTTCCAGTTCCAGATGGGAACTGTTTTCTAGCTTAGGAGAAAGAGTTTGGATACAAAATTTGCCACCATGCTGGCCATCCTGCTAATGGTATTGCCAGCATCGTATGTGGCGGCTGAAGGGTCGGTGAAGATCGGTTATGTCAATACGCAGCGGATTTTCCGCGACGCGCCCGTCGCGGTGAAGGCGGCGCAGAAGATCGAGGCCGAATTTTCCAGGCGCGATCAGGATTTGCAAAGCATGGCCAAACAGCTTGAGGGCATGCAGAGTGCGCTCGAAAAGGATGCCGTGACGATGAGCGATTCGGATCGCCGCGCCAGGGAAAAGGAGTTGAACGAACTGTCGCGGGAATTCCAGCGCAAACAGCGCGAATTCCGCGAGGATCTCAACCTGCGCCAGAACGAGGAAAACGCGGCGATCATCGAAAAGGCCAACAAGGCCATCATCCAGATCGCCGAAAG
>JAISNE010000098.1 GCA_031276375.1 Accumulibacter sp. | reverse complement strand
CGGTATTCGATCAGCGTGTTGATGTTGCGGTCGGCGATGGCCTGGACATTGCCGCCGCGGCCGCCGTCGCCGCCGTTCGGACCGCCCTCGGGCTCATATTTCTCGCGCCGGAACGAGGCGACGCCGTTGCCGCCGTCGCCGGCGGCAACATAAATCTTCGCCTCGTCGATGAATTTCATCTAAAGCCAACTCCGCCTGGAAACCCATCCCTTCAGAGGGACAAACCGCATGGAATGGACGTGACCCGCCATGCCGCGCCGCCCGGTCACGGGCATGGATTGAAACGTGGCGGCCTCCGCGCAAACTAAAAAGCCCTACCGCAAGGATAGGGCTTTCGCTGCCGCCGCCGCGATCCGGATTCAGGCCGCCGCCGCCACGATGTTGACCGTGCGCTGCCGCCTCGGCCCCTTGATGGCGAATTCGACGCGCCCGTCGATCAGGGCGAACAGCGTGTGATCCTTGCCGAGACCGACGTTGACGCCCGGATGAAACTGCGTGCCGCGCTGGCGGACGATGATGCTCCCGGCCGAGACTTCCTGGCCTCCGTAGCGTTTGACGCCAAGGCGTTTCGATTCCGAATCGCGGCCGTTGCGCGAACTGCCGCCTGCTTTTTTGTGTGCCATGAGATTCTTTCCTTTCCGTTGCGCCGGCGTTCAGGCGGAAATCCCGTCGATACGGATTTCGGTGTAGTTTTGACGATGACCCTGATGCTTCTGGTAATGCTTGCGGCGCCGCATTTTGAAGATCGTGATCTTGTCGTGACGGCCTTGCGCAAGCACAGTCGCCGTGACCGCCGCGCCGGCGACCAGCGGAGCGCCGATTTTCACGGACTCGCCCTCGCCGATCATGAGCACCTGATCAAGCGTGACTTCTGTGCCAACTTCTGCCGGTATCTGTTCTATTTTCAGTTTTTCGCCGGCGGCGACGCGATACTGCTTGCCACCGGTTTTTATGACCGCGTACATGTTGGACTCCAAAAAAACCAAGAAAAAAGCAAATCGAAGAACCGCGCATTATACGCATTTCCCCTGCCGAGTCAAAGAGTTCGCCGCCCGCCGCCATTTACCCCGGAATCCGGCTTGACACTCACCATCGGCGCCACCTAGTATCTCGCCGTCTTTTTCAAGGTCAATCCCGTTGAAACCCGAGCAATTCTACAACCCGATCGGAGCGGACATGCGGGCCGTCGACGCGCTGATCCTCCGGAAATTGCGCCCCGACGTGGCTCTCGTCAAAGAGGTCGCCGAATACATCATCAACGCCGGAGGCAAGCGCCTGCGTCCGGCCCTGGTGCTGCTTTCCGCCGGCGCGCTGGGTTATGGCGGAACGCGCCACCACGAAGTCGCCGCGATCATCGAATTCATCCACACGGCCACCCTGCTTCACGATGACGTCGTCGACGAGTCCGACCTGCGGCGCGGCCGCAAAACGGCCAACCTCATGTTCGGCAACGCGGCCAGCATCCTGGTGGGAGATTGTCTCTATTCGCTTTCCTTCCAGATGATGGTCGAGCTTGGCGACATGCGCATCATGCACATTCTTTCCGACGCCACCAACGTCATCGCCGAAGGCGAGGTGATGCAGCTGATGAATTGCCACAACGCCGACATCGATGAGGAACGCTACCTGCAAGTCATCCGCTGCAAGACCGCCAAGCTGTTCGAAGCGGCTTCCCGGCTCGGCGCCATCATCGGCGGCGCCGGGCCGGAAACCGAAAACAGCCTGGCCGAATACGGCGCTCATCTGGGCACCGCCTTCCAGTTGATCGATGACGTGCTCGATTACTCCGGCGCCGAGGCCGAAACCGGCAAGCATCTCGGTGACGATCTCGCCGAAGGCAAACCGACGCTGCCCCTGATCCACGTCATGCAATACGGGACGGCGGAGCAGGCGCGTTGCGTGCGCCATGCCATCGAAAAGGGCGGACGGGACGACTTCCCGGAGGTATTGGCGGCCGTCCACGCCACGGGCGCCCTGGAGCACGCCCGGAAACAAGCCGAACTCGAAGTCCGCCGCGCGCAAGCCGCCATCGAAACGCTGACGGCTTCCGCGCACAAGGATTCTTTGCTAAAATTGGCGCTCTTTGCGGTCGCCAGGACGTTTTAGCGGCTCGTTTCAGCGGTTCGCTTCAATGATTTCCCGGTCGGGGCGTAGCTCAGCCTGGTAGAGTACTACGTTCGGGACGTAGGAGTCGGAGGTTCGAATCCTCTCGCCCCGACCAAAATCAACAAAATCAAGCAAAGTCAAGATAACCCGCCCGACT
Organism: Accumulibacter sp.; assembly: GCA_031276375.1. GTDB lineage: Bacteria > Pseudomonadota > Gammaproteobacteria > Burkholderiales > Rhodocyclaceae > Propionivibrio. The sequence continues at coordinate 986 of JAISNE010000098.1, read as the reverse complement.
TCTCCAGGGCGGGTTTTTTATTTCCCGGAACCGGGAATCCGGCCGCCAGGGTAAAGACGTGTTTTCCATCTCCCCTTCGGGGGAAGGGGCGCCGAAGGCGGATGAGGCGGCGGTTCGGTTTGCCCAAGCGTTCATGGTCATGGAACCGTGTTCCTCTCCCGCCCTTCGGACACCTTCTCCCGCAAGCGGGCGAGGGGAATGGATCCCCCGGCCTTCATTTTCGCCACGCCGCTTCGCGTCAATCAAAAGCGATCTTTTTTCGTTTGATACCAAGTTGCGGTCAAACCATCGTGATATGCCAAAAATGACAGCGGTACGCGGGCCTGCGGCCCGCATTGCGGGCGGGACGCCCGCGCTCCACTCTCTCGCGCGAAAACCGGGGAGCGCGGGCGTCTCGCCCGCTTCGTGGGTTTTGATACGTCAGACTTGCGTATCGACGGCCTATTGAGCGTGACTTGGCATGAGATCAAGTTGCGCTCAACAGACCGTTGATACGTGTCGCATCCATCGATTCTCGTAAACAATCTTGCTGGCCATGCATTCGATTTCTTTTTTGGATTCGGTCATTTTCTTCAAAGCACCTTGCCCGGATTCATGAGTCCCTGGGGGTCCAGCGCGCGTTTGATGGCGCGCATCATGTCCAGCTCGACGGCGCTCTTGTAGCGGCGCAGTTCCTCGCGCTTCAGTTGGCCGATGCCGTGTTCGGCGCTGATGGAGCCGTGCATCGCATCGACGATATCATGCACGATACGGTTGACTGCGGGAGTCGCGGCGATGAAGGCGGCATTTTCGCCGGCTTCGGGTTTGGACTGGTTGTAGTGCAGATTGCCGTCCCCGACGTGGCCGAAGGCGACGATGCGGATGCCTGGATACGCCGCGCGCAGCGCCGCGCCGGCGCGCTCCAGGAATTCGCCGATGCGCGAGACGGGCACCGAGATGTCGTGCTTGATGCTCACGCCTTCGATTTTCTGCGCTTCGCTGACGCT
>JAISNE010000202.1 GCA_031276375.1 Accumulibacter sp. | reverse complement strand
CATGCCCCCTGCCATCGCCAGAATCGCCCAGGCAATCGGTGAACACGTCATTTCCCGCATGTTTTTCTCCTGTCTGTAGTAGATCGAAGGGTTGAGAATGCCGATGAGCCGAATCCAGTCCCATTGCTTCCGTGACTTTCGTCAGGCTCAGGTGAGATTCTATATTAAGTTAAGAATCTTTCTCAATCAAAAAAAGGAGGGCAGTGTCTGAGGCTTCCCTTCGAATAATAGAGCCAACGTAATGATTTTAAAGATGAAATTCATCCATGGAACCGATGAAATCAGCTTCTCGGTGACAAAACGTTGAAGGAGTCGGGCTCCTGCCCGCGGAAAAAATCGTAATACCAGGTTGCAGTCAACTCATCGTGATACGCCAAAAATGACCGAAATCCCGACACGCCAGACTCGCGTATCGACTGTCCATTGAGCGCAACTTGGTATCGGGACGCGCCGTCCATCAAGGACGACGCCGAGCGTCAGGCGGCGCTCGACCGGCTGACCGCTCATTACGCCCGTCGGCCGATACAAAATTGCGTCCAACAGGACGTTGATACTCAAGTCCGACGTATCGAGATTCCGGTCGTTTTCTGGCGTATCACGATGGTTCGGCTGCAACCTGGCATCAGCCGTTCGCCGACGCGTCCTCGAAATGCTCGATCAGCAGTTGCAGCGACTGCGCGCCGTTGTATTCATTGACCGACAGGCGATACGCGGCGCGGATCGCGGCGCCGGGCGCGTGGGTGAAGTTGAACAAGATGGCGTCGATGGCGAGCGGGCCTTTGCGCAGGCGCAGTTTGAGGTGCTTTTCCTTGAGCACGCGCTGGTTTTCGACGATGAATTCATCCTCGAACAGCGGGGCGGGAAAGCCCTGGCCCCAGATCTCGTTTTCGAGCAGGCGGGCGGTGGCGATCGAGAAATAGCCTTCTTCCAGGCCGCCGTCGGTCTCCAGCGTGTGGGTGAGATCGGCGGGGGCGATGCATTCTCCGGCAATCCGCGCGAACAGTTCGCCGAAGCGCGGAAGGTCGGCTTCGCGGATCGTCGCGCCGGCGGCCATGGCGTGTCCGCCGAAACGCTTCAGCAGGCCCGGTTCGCGTTTGGACATGAGATCCAGCGCGTCGCGCAGGTGCAGGCCCGGAATCGAGCGGCCGGAGCCTTTGAGTTCACCGTCGGCGTTCGCTACGTCGGCGCGCGCGAAGGCGAATACCGGGCGATGGCGTTTGTCCTTGATGCGCGAGGCGAGAATGCCGATCACGCCCTGGTGCCACTCCGGGTGGAACAGGGTGATGGCGGGGGCGGCGGCCGCTCCGCTTTCCTCGTCGATGGCTTCGAGATGGGCCAGCGCCTGTTCCCGCATGTCCGACTCGATGTCCTTGCGCTCGCGGTTGAGCCGGTCGAGTTCCCGCGCGATGTTGAGCGCGCGCGCCTCGTCGTCGGTAATCAGCGCCTCGATGCCGAGCGACATGTCGGCGAGGCGTCCGGCGGCGTTGAGGCGCGGTCCGATCATGAAGCCCAGGTCGGCGCCGCCGGCCTTGGCCGGATCGCGCCCGGCGGCGCTGAACAGGGCGCGGATGCCGGGGTTGACGCGTCCGCCGCGCAGGCGTTTCAAACCCTGGCCGACCAGGATGCGGTTGTTGCGGTCGAGGCGCACCACGTCGGCCACGGTGCCGAGCGCGACCAGGTCGAGCAGCGCGCCGAGATTCGGCTCCGGGATGCCCACGCTCTCGCCAAACCAGCCGCGCGCGCGCAGTTCGGCGCGCAGCGCGAGCATCACGTAGAACATCACGCCGACGCCGGCGATGCATTTGCTCGGGAAGCCGCAAGCGGGCTGGTTGGGGTTGACGATGCAATCGGCGCCGGGCAGTTCGTCGCCCGGCAGGTGGTGGTCGGTAATCAGCGTGGCGATGCCGAGTTCATTGGCGCGCGCCACGCCCGCGAGGCTGGCGATGCCGTTGTCGACGGTGACCAGCAGGTCGGGACTTTTCGCCGCGGCGAGATCGACGATTTCCGGCGACAGGCCGTAGCCGTCGGTGAACCGGTTGGGCACCAGGTAATCGACCGTCGCGCCCGAATCGCCGGCCATGGCGCGCAGCGCGCGCACGCCGACGGCGCAGGCGGTGGCGCCGTCGCAGTCGTAATCGGCGACGATCAGGATACGCGCCTGCGCTTCGATGGCGTCGGCGAGCAGCGCCGCGGCGGCGGCGGCGTTGGTCAGTCGATCGGGGGGAATCAGTTCCCCGAGGCTGTAATCGAGTTCGCTTTTCGTTTCGACGCCGCGCGCGGCGTAGAGACGCGCCAGCAAGGGGGGCAGGCCCTGCCGTTCCAGTTGCCATTGCGGACGCGGCGGCACGCGGCGGGCCTGGAGGCGGGTCATGCCGCGTCTCCGGCGGCCGCGGCCAGCGCCGTGGCCGCGAACGTTCGCGGGCGCCGCCAGAAACGCCACCGCTCGGCGCGCCCGGCGTCCCAGCGCAACACGCCGCGGTCGGTCGGGGCCACCAGGCGCAGGCGGGCGATGGCGCCGCTCGCCAGGGCGCGCCAGCAGGGCGCGAACCAGCGCGCTTCCAGCGCGGCGACGGCCCGGCGGTAAGCGTCGCCGTCCTCGTGGCGCACCGCGCCGGTCAGATCTTCGAGCACGACCAGCGGCCGCGTCGCGGGCGCCGCGCGCGCCAGGAGTTCGGCGGCGCCGCCGGGCAGGGGATTGGCCGGTACGCCGGCGGCGCGGGCGAGGCCGACGGTCAGCGGATCGTCGCTCCAGGCGCTGTCGAAATCGGCCGTGACGGATGGGCGCGGCGGGGTTCCGGCGCCCCACAACCACAGGCTATTGACCAGCGGCAGGCCGTTATCCTCGCGCCGCCGGTTGACTGGATGAGCGTGCAGGAAGGTCTGTATCTCGTTGAGCAGCTTGAGCATCGCGCGGTCTTCCGCGAGGGCCGTCAACTGGCGCTCGAC
>JAISNE010000030.1 GCA_031276375.1 Accumulibacter sp. | reverse complement strand
AAAAGAAGTTGCGTAATTTGGCTCGCCGCCACGGAATAAAACTCTTGTTTTTACCTCCATACTCACCAGACTTCAATCCTATCGAAAAAACTTGGGCAAATATGAAACGCGGGTTAATAGACTTAATCCTCCATTGCAACGATTTGCCTTCCGCTATATATCAATATTTTCATGCTGGTACTTGTTGAGTTGAATTGCTATACCTGGACACTTGAATGGAGCCGCTCATGGCCCTGATTCTCGCCTTCCTCGGCGCGATCGCCACCCTCGCCGGCGTCGCGCTGGCAGCTTGCCATGCGCTGCGCATGCTCACCCTCGTCGGCTGCGTCCTGCCGATCGTCCCGTTCATCGGCATGGTTGGCGCCAGCCTGCTGGCAGGCGGTATCGCGTTTTTCACGTTCGCCCGGATTTTCGGCCATCCCTACTACGCCGGATCGCTCGCCGGCGGCGGCGCCCTCGCCTGCGGCTACGTCCTGACCTGCCGCATTCTGTCCGGATACAAGCACGCGGCCGGGATGGGAGCGGCTACCGGCGGCTCGGGCACGGCGGGCGCCGCCGCCGTCGCACCGGACGCGCTGTTCGCAAGCCCCGAGACGCCGATCCTTGACCGCATCCTGGACGCAAAAACCGGGCAAAAACCGGCCAAAGTCCGCTCCAACATGGAACAAGCCAGAATCTTTTCCACGGAAGTCGAAAGCGTCCGCCAGAAACTCGTCATGGCGCAAAAAGCGGCGGAACTGGCGACCTCCACGCTATCGGCCCTGCGCAATCGCCTGCGTCGCGTCAACGGGAATTCCGCAATCTCTTGCAAGCGCGCGGCACGGATTTTCAAACCTACGCGCGGGAAGAAAAGGCAACTGTGCTGCAAGGCATCAAATACGTCCAACTCGCCAAGGTCATGATCGACACCCGGCTTTTGAGCGAAAACGGGGGGCAGAGGACAGAAGACGGGGGGCAGAGGCTGACGTTTCCCCTCAAATAATAGAGCCAACATAATGATTTAAAAAAAGAAAAGCATGCATGGAACCGATAGAATCACCTTCTCGGTGACAAAACGTTGAAGGAGTCGGGCCATGCCCGCGGAAGAAATTGTAAATCGGATGTTGGAGAATGGCCTGGGTTCGTTGCATGAGAAACAAGCGGCCGCGGTGGAACAACGACATGGGTCCTGGATTGGCCGTATCCGCCACCGTGATCGGGTCGGCGTGGCGGGAGGCCCTTGGCAATCCGTCAAGGATTTGTAGGCCCTGGCGACGGGAGAAGCCCAAGACATCCCCCATGTGCTGCCTCTGCGCGCGCAACCCACCCCTCGTCGCAGGGTCTTGATCAAGAAGCCGCCCAAGGGACGGATTCAACGGACGCGCCTGGGGACGGAGGACAGAGGACAGAAGACTGAAGACAGTAATATTTGCGGCGCGCAGCGCCGGTAACTGACTGTCATCCGTCATCCGTCCTCTGACTCAAGCAAGCCATGCAGAGCATCGGCCATTGCTGCGCCCAGTGCGCGGAGGGTTCGCGGGTGAAGCCGCTTTTCGCGTACTGCTGCCAGCGTCCGATGACGTAGCAGAGCAGGAGGTTGGCCAGTCCCGCGAAATCGGCGTTCGGCGAGAGCCGGCCTTGCGTGGCGGCGACGCGCAGGGCTTGCTTGATCGCGGCTTCGATTTTGTCGAGCAAGAGATTGATGCGCGCCTGCAAACGCTCGTTTTCGTGCACCAGCGCGTCGCCGATGAGCACGCGCGTCATGCCGCGGTTGCGCTGGGAGAAATTGAGCAGCAAGGCGAGGATCAGTTCGACCTGCCGCAGGCCGTCAGGCTCGTTGCCGGAAATCTGGTTGATGACCCCGAACAGACTGGTTTCGCTGAATTCGATCAAGCCTTCGAACATCTGCGCCTTGCTGGCGAAATGACGGTACAGCGCCGCTTCCGAACAGTTCAGCCGCGCCGCCAGGGCCGCCGTGGTGATCTTTTCACTTTTGGGAATTTCGAGCATTCCAGCCAGCGTTTGCAGTATCTGCAATCGTTTCTCACCCGGTTTGACCATGTCGACACTCCAGAGGTTCTTGCCAAGATCGGTTAAACGGCGGCGGTCAGCGCCTTATCTGCCGGAGGCGGCGCGGCAGGTCGAGCACGCTGGCGACGTGAACGTCGGCGCAAGGCGATCCGCGCGTGCCCGGATTGACCCAGACCGTGCTCATCCCCAGCTTTTTGGCGGCGCGCAGATTGCCCAGGGAATCGTCGACCATGACACACGAGCCGGGCACGAGTCTTTCCGCGCGCAACAGATACAGGAAACCCCGCGTTGCCGGCTTGGCCCGGTAATGGAATCGCTCGACCGGATAGACCGCGTCGAAGCAGCGGCGAATGCCGGCGATGGCGAGAACGGCGCGGATGTAATGGGCCGGCGCGTTGGAGAAAACGATCTTGCGTCCGGGCAGCCGCCTGAGCATCGCCCTCAACCCGCGCTCGACCACGACCATGCTCGCCAGATCGTGGAACTGGTGCGTATGCTGGAGAAAATGCCAGGGATCGATGCCGTGGTGGCGCACCAGACCGGGCAGCGTGGCGCCGTAGCGTTGCCAGTAGCGTTGGCGCAAGGCGGTGGCCTCCGCCTCGCCGAGGCGCAGGTGGCGCCCGATGTAATCGCGCATCAAACGAGCGATGTGCGGAAAAATGTGCGCGCTGGCGTCGTGCAGCGTATTGTCCAGATCGAACAGCCAGATTCGCGCGGCGGATTTCGCCGCCGGGGAAACGTCCGCGACGGCGGGCGTGAGGCGCGCCCCGGCGCACTTCGCGCTCCGCCCGATTCTTCCCGCGCCGTTCACAGCGACCGGATCAGCGTGCCGAAACCGCGATTGGTCAGGATTTCCAGCAGCAAGGCGTGTTCGACGCGGCCGTCGATGATATGCA
>JAISNE010000430.1 GCA_031276375.1 Accumulibacter sp. | reverse complement strand
CGGTTCGCTTCAATGATTTCCCGGTCGGGGCGTAGCTCAGCCTGGTAGAGTACTACGTTCGGGACGTAGGAGTCGGAGGTTCGAATCCTCTCGCCCCGAACAAAATCAACAAAATCAAGCAAAGTCAAGATAACCCGCCCGACTTCTCCAGGGCGGGTTTTTTATTTCCGGAACCGGGGATCCGGCCGGCGGGGGAGTTTGCCCGAACGCCCGTTGTCTCGGAACCGCCGGTTGCCAGGCCGCAGGCACGAGACCCGCTTAACTTGAACCGGTGAAGAATCGCATCATGCCGGTTGCCGGCGATGGCCTTGAACAAGCCGATGACGCCCAAGCCGCTGTCGACGCGCGCAGCATGGGTCGTATCGACGACGGCTGTCACGCTTTCCCCGCCCCACGTCCGACTCGACGCCGCCGTGCTCGATGCGAAGAATTTGCCGCAGCGCGCCACGCCGGTCTGCACCTCGGTTGCTCGGGATGAAAGTGCCGTTCTTGACGTTCGTAAGGTGTTCCCGGGGTGTGGTCAAACGTGTTTTCCCGCGCCGCGCAGGCGTTCGCCGCGCCGGCGCAGCCATTCCAGCGTGACCAGCATCAGCGTGGAGAGCACGGTCAGCAGGGTTGCCACGGCGGCGATGGTCGGGCTGATGTTCTCGCGGATGCCGGCGAACATCTGGCGCGGCAGCGTGCTTTGCTCGGGGCCGGCCAGGAAGAGCGTGACGACGACTTCATCGAACGAGGTGGCGAAGGCGAACAGTCCGCCCGAGATCACGCCGGGCGCGACCAGCGGCAGGGTCACCTTGCGGAAGGCGGTCAGCGGATTGGCGCCGAGGCTGGCGGCGGCGCGCGCCAGATTGAAATCGAAGCCCTGCAGTGTCGCCGAGACGGTGGTGACGACGAAGGGCGCGCCGAGCGCGGCGTGCACCAGGATCAGCCCGATGTAGCTGCCCGACAGGCCGATCGGCGCGAAGACGAGATAGGTGGCGACGCCGACGATGACGACGGGGACGACCATCGGCGAGATCAGGATCGCGTTGAGCAGCGCCTTGCCGGGAAAATCGACGCGGGCAAGGCCGACCGCCGCCGGCGTGCCGAGCAGCATGGCCAGCAGCGTGGCGCACGGCGAGACGATGCCGCTGTTGACGAGGGCCTGCCGCCAGACTTCGGAAGTGAAGAAGTCCTCATACCATTTCAGGGAGAACCCGGACATCGGATAGAGCAGGAAGGAATCCGCGTTGAAGGAGAGCGGCGCGATGACCAGGACCGGAAGCATCAGGAAGGCCAGCACCAGGCCGCACAGGAGGCGAAAGGCGTGATGCCAGACGCGCTCGGGCAGGGAGGCGTGGGCGGCGATCATGTTTTGTTTCTCCTTTTCTCGGGGCGGCTCGGCGCGATGTGCTTCATGTTGTCCTGCTCGCGCTTTCCTGGCCGCCGACGAGGCGCAGATAGACCATGTACAACACCAGCGTGGCCATGAAGAGAATCGCCGAGAGCGCGGCGGCCATGCCCCAGTTGACGGTCTGGTTGGTGTAGAAGGCGATGAAGTAGCTGGCCATCTGTTCCCCCGGACTGCCGAGCAGCGCCGGCGTGATGTAATAGCCCATGCACAGGATGAACACCAGCAGGCCGCCCGCGCCGACACCGGGCAGCGCCTGCGGGAAATAGACTTTCCAGAAACTGGCGATCGGCGGGCAGCCGAGCGAGATCGCGGCGCGCACGTAGAGCGGCGAAATGCCTTTCATGACGCTATAGAGCGGCAGGATCATGAACGGCAGCAGGATATGCACCATGGAGATATAAACGCCGATGTCGTTGAAAACGAGTTCCAGCGGCTTTTCGATGATGCCGGCGGCGCGCAGCGCCTGGTTGACCAGGCCCTCGCGCTGCAACAGCACCAGCCAGGCGGCGACGCGCACCAGGATCGAGGTCCAGAAGGGCAGCAGCACGAAGATCATCAGCACGTTCGCCACGCGCGCGGGCTGCGTGGCCATCAGGTAGGCCAGCGGGAAACCGAGCAGCAGGCAACAGGCGGTGACGACGGCCGACATGCCGAAGGTGCGCTTCAATACCTTGACGTAGATGGCCTCGTCCGCGCCCGCCGCCACGATGTGGCCGGCATCGTCGTATTTGCGGTCGACCGAGGCGAGCAGGTAGCGCGCGGTGTAGGGCGAGGCGTTGCGCGCGAACAATTGCCAGGCGGCCAGCTCTCCCCAGCGCGCGTCGGCGGCGATGAGCGCCGCGCGCGCGGATCGTCCCGCCGCGGGCGCGGATCGTCCTGCCGCAGGCGGCAGGGCCTTGGCCGTCTTCATCATCAGGGAGCGGAAACCGGGTTGCTCCATGTTCAACCGCTTGGCGGCGCTGGCGAAAACCGGCGTGCCGCGCGTCGCGGCCATTTCGTTGGCCAGCGTGGCGAAAACCGTGTCGTCCGGCGGCGAGCGCCCGTCCCAGCCGCGCAGCAGCGCGCAGGTCGCCGGAAACGCGGCGACGACCTCGGGATTGTCCACGGCGCGCTTCATCAGCGCGGCGATCGGCCACACGAAAGTCAACAGCAAGAAGACGACGAGCGGCACGATCAAGGCGCCGTACTTCAGTTTCTTCCTCCGCTCGGCGCGGCGCAGTTGCGCCTTCAGGGACACGGTCCGCGCGGCGCCGGGGTTGTCGGGCAGGGCCAGGGCCACATCGGGCATGGTGTCTATTCCCTCCGGAGGCGCCCGCCGTTCCCGGTCGCGGCCAGGAAATCCAGGAAATGGGAGGTCGAGTGGGAGGACGAGTCAAATGGAGGAAGCACGGGAACGGGCCGAAGGCCGCCTTTCCCTTCAAGGGGAAAGGGGGATGGCATTCCGCTTTTCCTCCCGAGGAACATCACTTCGCCGCCCAGGCGTTGAAACGCTGTTCCAGATCCTCGCCATACTCGGCCCAGAACTGGGGATCGCTGGCCAGGGCGCTTTCCATGTTCCGCGGCGCGGTCGGCAGTTCCGCGAGGATCGCCTTGTCGATGAGCGGCAGGGCCTTGACGTTGCTCGGCCCATACGGGATATGGGCGGAAAAGACGGCCTGGTTTCGCGGCTCGCTGGCCAGGGCGATGAAGCGGTAGGCTTCATCCCGTTTCGGCGTGCCGGTCGTGATGGCCCAGGAATCGAAATCGTAGATCTGGTGGGTCCACACGATCTTCAGGTTCGTCTTGCCCTCCTTCTGGGCCGTGCCGATGCGCCCGTTGTAGGCGCTGCTCATCACCAGGTCGCCGGAGGCGAGCAACTGCGGCGGCTGGGCGCCGGCTTCCCACCACTGGATGTGGGGCTTGATCTGGTCGAGCTTCCCGAACGCGCGTTCGACGCCCGCCGGGGTGGCGAGCGTCTTGTAGACGTCCGCCGGTTTGACGCCGTCGGCGAGGAGCGCGAATTCGAGGGTGAACTTGGCGCCTTTCCTCATGCCGCGCTTGCCGGGATACTTCTCGATGTCCCAGAAATCGGCCCAGGACCGGGGCGGCGTCTTCAGGACATCGGCGTTGTAGGCGAGCACCGTCGACCACACGAAAACGCCGATGCCACACTCGGTGACCGCCTCCGGGACGAAATCGCCTTTCGCGCCGACACGGCTCATGTCGAGTTTTTCGTAGATACCCTCCTCGCAGCCGCGCGCAAGCTCCGGCGACTCGACCTCGACGACATCCCAGGTGACATTCCCGGCCTCGACCATGGCCTTGATCTTGGCCTGTTCGCCGTTGTACTCGCCGGGAACGACCTTGCCGCCGGCCTTGGCGAAGGGTTCGTAGAAAGCCTTGGCCTGCGCCTTCTGGCTGGAGCCGCCGAACGAGATCACGGTGATGTCGGCGCGCGCCGCGCCCGCCAGAAGCGTCATGGCGGCCAGGGCGATGGCGGCGGAACGCGGGGTCGAAAGAAAAGCTTTCATCGAATTCTCCTGAACAAGGGTTGATGGGGCTGGCGTAAAAAACACGGGAACGCGGGCGATGCGCTTCACGCGTCGGCGGCCATGCCGAGCACGCGCAGGTGCTCGGGGTCGATTCCGAGGTGAATCGCGTCGCCCATGTCGAAACGATGCTTGTGCTGGGCCGCCGGCGCCTTGACGACGATCTCGCGGCGTCCGGCCAGCTCGACGCGCACGCGCAGGTGGTCGCCCAGGTAGATGACTTCGCGCACGTAGCCGCCCATGCGATTGGCGCAGCCGAGCGACTGCGCGTTGATCCGGACGCATTCCGGGCGCACCGAGACGAGCGCGCGGTCGCCGCGCCTCAGTGGATTGCCCAGGCTGGCCTGGACGCGCGTTCCGTTGTCCAGCTTGACCTGGCAGCGTTCCCCGTGCATCGATTCGACATAGCCGCCGAGCGCGTTGTTCTCGCCGATGAAGCTGGCCACGAAGTCGTTGGCGGGCTGCTCGTAGAGCGTCGCCGGATCGTCGATCTGCTGGATGAAGCCCTTGTTGAACACGGCGACGCGGTCGGACAGGGCCAGCGCCTCGCTCTGGTCGTGCGTGACGAAGACGACGGTGACTCCCAGCGTTTCGTGGATATGCTTGATTTCTATCTGCATATGCTCGCGCAACTGCTTGTCGAGCGCGCCGAGCGGCTCGTCCATGAGCACCAGTTCGGGGTCGAAGACCAGCGCGCGGGCCAGGGCCACGCGCTGCTGCTGGCCGCCCGACATCTGCCGCGGATAACGGTCGCCAAAGTCGCCGAGCTGCACCATGTCCAGCGCGCGTTTCACTTTCTTGTCGATTTCGCCGGGCGGCAGCTTGCGCACGTCCAGCGGAAAACGCAGGTTCTCGCGCACGGTCATGTGCGGAAACAGCGCGTAGTTCTGGAAAACCATGCCGATGTTGCGTTTGTGCGGCGGCACGCTGTTGATCACCCGGTCGCCCAGGCGAATCTCGCCGCCGGTAGGCGTCTCGAATCCCGCCAGCATCATCAGGCAGGTGGTCTTGCCCGACCCGGACGGCCCGAGCAGCGTGAGGAATTCGCCGCGCCGGATGTCGAGATCGAGATCGCGCACGACCGGATTCTCGCCGTCGTAGGTTTTCCACACCTTGCGAAAGCTCACGTGTGGCGTGGCGTCGTTCCGTTCCGCGTGAGTCGGCATAGGGTTTCTCCTGGAAACATGAGCCTGGGACGAGTCAAGCAAAATCCGCACCAGCCGCGAAGCACGCCCGGAAGCCGGCTGGCGGGAAAGCACGCCGGCGCCCGCTCGGCAATGGATCGCCGCTGGAGTGGCGAGTCGAGGACGCCATGAGCGGCCTGATCCGAAAATGGTGCGTTTTCGCGCGGGAATGCCCCATGCCGGGTACTGGAACGCCTGGAATCGCCGGTCATGCCCCGCTTCGCCCGATTTCATTCCGGCACGCACGCTTTTGGACAGGCTTGCGCCAGCGCATGCATCGATCGTCGCCCGACCTCGCCCGCCCGCCGCGCGATCCCTCCGGCAAACGGCGGGGTCGAACGTTTCAACGAATGCATCGGCGAACCTTGTCAGCCGGCCCGCTTCGATCAAGAGTGCCGCCGAACTCGAACAAACCCTGACGGACTTTCTTCAAACTTTCGTCGTGTCCGGTAAACCCATCTGGATGGAACCAGGATCATGGCAAACGCCTCGCGCCACTGCGCCCCGTCGCACGGTCACATCGAACCGCTTGGAATCTGGCTCAAGGCGGAAGTCGAAAGCCTGCCGACGCTGGTGGAACGAGCCGACCCATCGGCAGTGCCAGACGGCATGAAGCTGCCGGGAAAAATTTCCCGGTGCCGGGCGCCCTACCGGACGATGCGACGTCAGCCCAAAAGATGGTACGCAAGCTGAAAACCAGGGCTGGCCGAACGCTCCATGTTCTGCGCAAGCAAACTGTCGAAGATTAGTAATTAACAAATAATATTTAAATATTGGATATTTCCGTATCAGGGACTTAGGATTTGCGCCCCACGAAACATGGCCTGAATGCCGGAGTTTTTGCCCGAATTTATGGATTTGCTGGTACAACAACTGTTCAACGGTCTGCTGCTGGGAAGCCTGTATGCGCTGGTCGCACTGGGCTACACGATGGTGTATGGCATTTTGCGCATCATCAACTTTGCGCATGGTGACTTGCTCATGGTGGGTGCCCTGACGGCCTTGTCCGCCGTGCGGTTTTTGCAATCCTTCTTCCCTGCCTTGTCGTCGCTGTGGATATTGCTGTTGGCGACTCTGCTGGCCATGGCGGCATGCGCCGCAT
>JAISNE010000404.1 GCA_031276375.1 Accumulibacter sp. | reverse complement strand
GCTCTTCTGCTCGAAGTAATAACCGCCGATCAGCAGGCTCTGGCCCGCGTCGATGATCGCCTGCGTATTGATCTTGGTCTGCTTGATCGGCGGAATCGCCATGCTGCCGGTCATCGTGCCCGTATCGTTTTTCTGGTCGTCCTGCACCATCACCGACAGCCGGATGGAAGCCTGGCCGTCGGGATTCTCGATGATATGCGGCGTGACCCGCAGCACGGTGCCCGCCTCCACCTTGAAGAGATCCACCTCCTCGTTGCCGGGCACCGAAATGTAATACGTGGTGATGTTTTCCAGCGTCGCTTCCAGATTGTCGGTGGTCAGCACCGAAGGGCGCCCGAGCATCCGCGCCTGGCCCTTGTCCTCCAGGGCCTGGATGCGCGCCATGAAGAAATTCGCTCCGTGCGTGTAGATCGTCGACAGCACCGCGCCGCTGCCCGCGAACTGGCCCGCCGCCACCGGCACCGCGCCGGAAATCGCGTTCGGCATGGACACGTCGGACGACGCGCTGAAATTGCCGTTGACCTGCTGGCCCTGCCACTCCAGCCCCAGATCGCGCTTGAAATCGCTATCGACATCGACGATCGCCGCGTGGATCTCGATCAGATGCGCCGGCTTGTCCAGGTCCGCGATGACCTGCTCGTAATAAGGCAGCCGCGACAGCGTATCCTGCACGATCACCGCGTTTATGCGCGGATCGGCCACGATCGACAGCCCTGTGCGCCTGCCGTCCTCCGCCGCCGCCGGCTTTGCCTTCGCCTCCGCCGCCAAGCCGCTGCCCTTCAGCTTGTCGACCCGCGTCTTGTCCGGCACGACCGTCGCCCCCGGCGCGCCCTCCGGCGCCCCGCTGGCCATCGCGCGCAGCAGGCTGGCCACGCCCGGCACGGTCACGCTGCGCCCGGCGCTCTCCATCGTCACATCGTCGGCGGAAGCGTATTTGAGCCGGAACACGCGCATCGCGTTTTGCGTGCCGGCGTTCTCCAGCAGTTCCGCCATCGCCTCGATTGCCCGCACATACGAAGGCGGGCCGGAAACGAGCAGCACATCGCCCTCGCCGCCCGCTTCGAGCGGCAGTTGCGCGGCCACCAGCCCGGCGGCGGCCAGCCGCGCGCGCAGCGCCTCGACGCCCATCGCCGGCGCCGGAATCATGGCCTGCCGCGTTTCGCTGGAGTGGTAAAAATAAATCGTGTCGCGCAGCACGTACCAGCGCGCCCCGAAAGCGTTCTCCTGCGCGCGCAGGAAGGTGGCCGGCGCGATCTTGTCGAAGCGCCCGCTCAGGGCGCCGTTCAGCGCGCCGGAAATTTCCGCGCGGAAACCCTGCGCGCGAGCGAAATCGGACAGCACCTGCGGCAAGGGTTCCTGCTGCGAATAATGCGAATAAGGCGCCCGGAAGATCCCGCCCGGCGCGGCGGCCAGCGCGCAACCGCAGGCCAGCGCGAGCGGCAGCGCCGCCGCGCGCCGGAAAACACAACGGGAAACACAACGGAAAACGCGCCGGAAAACATCCCGGAAAGCGCCCCGATCCCGCGCCTCCCGCCCGCTGTCCCCGTGTTGTCCCGCCCCGTCCATTGTGTCCATCGTGGCGATTCGCGCCGGATATTCAGCGGACAAAGGCCACCGCGCCGCCCGCGCAGGCCACCCGCCACCAATCGCAATCGTTGAGAAAATCCTGACACAAGGCCAGGATGTCCGCCTCCTCCATGAGCTTCAGATCCGCGTCGACGTGCAAATGAAACGCCCCCTCGGCGAACGACAACACCGCCTCGCGGCGGCGCATCGCCCCCGCCGCGAGGGTCGCCAGTTCCCGCGCCCGCGCGTTGAGGTCGATTGCCGCGGAAGGCTTTTCGAGCACGCACGACACATGGAGATGCCGGTCGTCCGGCGCCTCCAGCCAGAAATCCTGCGTTTCCAGGGCAAAGGAAAAACGGCCGGACGCCGCGTCATGGCGAGGCGTCCAGCCGGTTTCCCGACGCAAGACCTGAACCGCGTCTTCCAATCGGTTCATCTCTCGTCCTTCACCCCAGGATCTTGGCGCGCGACTGGTTCGTGAGCTGCTGGATCGAATCCGAGCTGGACAGCATCTTCTGGATCAACTCCTTCAGGCTGTCGTCCATTTCCTTGACGGTATCCCGCATGGCCCGGATTTTTTCCTCGTCGGCCTGCATTTCCTTGATTTCGGCGTCGGCGATCGTGCCCATGTACTGGTTGATGGCGTCGACGTAGGAACTCGCGCCCTTGCCCACGTTGCCCACGGCGTTGGACCTGGCGTCGGCGCCCATTTTGATGGTTCCCGCGCCATCCCCTATCGGAGCTTTCGCCGCCGCCCCCATGGACGCCAGACCCGAGGCGATCTGCACCGTGCCGCTGACGATGCCGAGCGCCAGTTGCTCCGTGGCCTTTTCGCGCATCTTGTCGGCTTGATTCTCGATGTTATCGACGATGGCCTCGGTCTGCATGGCGCGAACTTCCGCGTTCATCTGGCGCTGTTCCGCCGTCTGCTCGGTGATCAGGCTCATGATCAGCGCGGCGGGCGAAGGCACCGCGCCCCATTGCGCGATGCGCGCGTTATCCGCGCCGTTGGGCGGCGCCAGTTGCGGCAGCCCGACCGAGACCTGGTTGACCGCCTGCGTGAAATCCTTGCCGCCGTTGATGGCCGCCAGCAGTTCGGCGTCTACCTGACTGGCGCCGACCCCCTGCGCCTTGGCCTGCTCCATGAGCAGTTGGTATTGTAGCGGATCGAAATTTTGTGCCTGCTGGATATTGCTGATGCTACTCATGATGTTCTCCGTTCAAAGGATTGATTTACGCCGCGACGGGCGCTTGCGTCGTCTGCCCGGTGGTGACCGCGGTTTGTGCCTCGTTGTTGATCTTGATTAGCTCGCCCACTTGTTCGTTCAGCTTCTGCGCGCGCTCCATGACCACTTCCAGGAACTTCGTTTCGGTTTCCAGGGCTTCCTGGATGCGTTCCAGGATGGCCTGGATTTCCTTTTGCAAGGCCTTGGCCATGTCCGCGTCGTACTGATACACGCTGTTGGCGATGGTCAGGCCGCCCTGGGCGACCGAAACGCCCGCGCTGATCACCGTTATCACCTTGGAGGCGATGTTGATCGCCTTGGACGCCGCGCCCGCCGCGATCGACCCCGAGCCCGCGCCGAGGGTCATCACCGTACCGACGATCATGATCCCGATCTCCACGCCCATGCCGATCCACTGCGCCGTTTCATCGCTCGCCCCGCACTTCTTGGCGATCTCGGCGACGCCCGCCGAGATGCTGTATTTGCCGTCGGTGGCCTCGCTGACGATGCTGTTGACCGCCATCACCGCCAGGATCACGCCGCCCGCCACCAGCAGCGGATTGGCGGTCAGTACTCCGGCGGCGATGGTGGCGACCGCCGCGATCGCCGAGACGATCATGCCGATCCACTTGAAAGCCTTCATGAACGGGCTGAGCTTTTTCTGCTTCGCCATCGCCTCCAGTTGTTTCTGGATTTGCTCGATCTCCTTGGCGATCTCTTCCTGACGCTCCTTGCCCTTCGACTCGATCGCCTCGCGCCCGTTCTTCAGCTCGATGTTGCGCCCTTCCAGGCCCAGCGCCTTGACCAGCTGCTCCAGCGGCAGGTTCGAATTGAGCGGCGTGGCCAACAGCGGCAAACCGCTTTCGGTCACCACCCCGGTCGCCCCGGGCGTTCCTTCGCCGACCGGCGGAACGCTTTCCGTCACCACCGTGCCCTGTGTCGCGCCGACGGCGCCCAGATTGTTGTTCGTGCCCACTGTGCCGTAATCGGGCTGTACGCCTCCAACAGTAGTCATGATGTCGCTCCTTCGTCGATCACTTGCAGCATCGCCCGCGCCTTTTCGTGGTAGGCCCGATGCGTCGGATTGTTCTCGTCGCCAAGTTCCAGCGCCGCGTCGAACAGCGCGCGCGCGTTCTCGGTATCGCCCAGCTTCAGGTAGCACAAACCGGCGTGCACCGAAGGCGCGGGATTTTTCAGCGTGCCGGCGACGCAGGCCATGTCGTAGGCGTCGATGGCGGCGGTGAAATTCCCCAGCGCCTGACGACACCCGCCCAAGCCGATCCAGAATCGCTCGTCACGATGGTGATAGAGGCAAAGCCCGCCGAACAAGGTCTCGGCGTCCTTGAAATTGCCCGCGTTGTAGAGATTGAAAGCCAGATTGTAACCGGCTTCCAGCGCCTCCGGCTCCATTCCGGCGATCTCGCCGATGGAAAGGCCCTTGGCTATGGCGTCAATGATGGTGTCGACATCCGGCGCGGTATCGGCATCCAGCG
This sequence comes from Accumulibacter sp., assembly GCA_031276375.1. Taxonomy (GTDB): domain Bacteria; phylum Pseudomonadota; class Gammaproteobacteria; order Burkholderiales; family Rhodocyclaceae; genus Propionivibrio. Next base: position 615 of record JAISNE010000404.1, on the reverse strand, counting down.
CGACATTGGTTTGGGACATAATGAAACTCCTTCGGAAACAAGGTTGGAAAGGCACTGCGCTCACTGCACCTTGGCCAGTTGCGCCAGGGTTTGGTTGGACTGCTGGATGGCCGAGTTGGCGCCTTGCAGATACGAGTTGTACTGCCCCATGAAGTCGTTCACGAACACCATTTTCTGCTGCGTGTCGGTGCCCAGCGCCTCGGAACGCGCTTGCAGGGACTTGATGGCGACATCCCACTCCTCCTTGAGGTGTATCGTGTCGTTGCCGGTCCTGTCATAAGCCAGGTTGTTCGCGTTCATGTAATCCAGCATGTCCGCGGACATTGGCGTGGCAGTGCTGGTGGTCTTCGCATTTGCCTGTTGTTGACGCGCCTCGTTCAGCAAGGCGGCAACATGTTTTTGTTCCTCCTGGGTCTTCTGCATGTCGTTGATGTACCCCGTCGCGGACTGCTTGGCGGACTCCGACAGCGCGAGCTGGAACTTGGCGAACAAGAGTTGCAGGCTGCTGGAGCCAATGTTGTTGACATCGATCGTGCCGACGCTGGAAAGACCGCTGCTGCGCGCCGCGTCGAGTTGGGCCTGGGTCGGGATGTTGGTCATGATGGATTCCTTTCG
>JAISNE010000341.1 GCA_031276375.1 Accumulibacter sp. | reverse complement strand
TCCTTGACCTGCTGCGACAGCGAGGCCTTGGTGGCTTCGTAGCTGCGCGTGATGCGCGTGGCCTTGGTCAGGAAGTTGAACAGGAATTCGACCAGGGCCAGGAAGTGCGGATTCCCGGTGGCTTCGGCGATGCTGCGGTGGAATCCGATGTCGGCTTCGACGCCGTCTTTTCCCGCCTGCTCTTCGAGTTCGATATCCTTCAGCGCGTTCACGATCGCGGCCATCTGTTCGCGGGTGCGGCGCCTTGCCGCCAGCGCGGCGATTTCGCCTTCCAGCGACAGGCGCAGTTCGACCACCTGCAGCACCGATTCGATCGAATCCATGATGCTCGGGGCGATGCGGAAGGGGTTTTGTGTGTTGCGGTTGCGCACGAATACGCCGCTGCCCTGCCGCGATTCGACCAGTCCTTCCGATTTCAGGCGCGACACCGCTTCGCGGATAACCGTCCGACTGACGCCGAAACGGCCGGCCATCGCCAGTTCGGAGGGCAGCCTGGAACCCGGTTTGAAGTCTTCGCTGCCGATGAGCTGGGTCAATGCCTCGAAAACGCGGTCGGTCAGCGTGCCCGCCACGGTAATCCGCTCGACCTTGAATTCCGGGGTGGATGCCATTTTTCTGGAACCTCGCAATCATTTCGCGCCGGATGTTGTAAATATTTTCATCCTGTGCTTTACTTACCCAAGTTATCACATGTATTGTTGTATAACAACTTCAACGGCTCCTGATGTTATCGGCTCCTGACACTCATAGCCCGTAACACTTTCATGGCTCTTGGCGCTTTTTCGCCAAGAACGGCAAGACACACGGCAAGCGCCAAAAACGGCGCGCCGGGGAAACACAGGGATTCATCGGACTGTTCATCGCTGGTTCCGGGTTCCGGGCGATATCGCCCAGGGCGCCGGACCGGCACTTTTAGCGAGGGGAAAAACAGATGAAAGCAAGACGGATGGCAGTTGGCGTATTGATCGGCCTGGGTTTGGGCATGGCCATGACGGCGCAGGCGCAGACGGCGTTGAAGATCGGCTGGACGAACGCCATCGATTCGCACTACGGGATCATGGCGACGACGTTCAACGATGAGATCGTCAAGCGCACCGACGGGCGCTACAAGCTGCAATACTTCACCATGGGCGCCCTGGGCGGCGAGCGCGAAATGCTCGAAGCCGTGCAGCTCGGCACCCAGGACATGGTCATCACCTCGACCGGGCCGGTGGGCAACTTCGTGGCCGAGACCCGGATCGTCGACATTCCTTACCTGTTCCGCGACTATGACCATGCGCGCAAGGTGCTCGACGGTCCGATCGGCCAGGAGATTCTCACCAAGTTCCCGGCCAAGGGCCTGGTCGCCATCACCTGGATGGAAAACGGTTTCCGCCACATCACCAACAGCAAGCGGCCGATCAAGACGCCCGAGGACGTCAAGGGCCTGAAGATCCGCACCATGGAAAACAAGGTGCACATGGACGCCTTCAAGGCGATGGGCGCCCTGCCCACGCCGATGAACATGAACGAGGTGTTCACCGCCTGCCAGACCGGCACCATCGACGGCCAGGAAAACCCCATTCCGGTGATCCTGTCGAACAAGCTCTACACCGTGCAGAAGTACCTCACGCTGGACGCGCACGTTTATTCGCCGGCGCTCTTGATCATCAACAAGGGTCTGTGGGACGGTCTCTCCGCCGCCGACAAGAGCGCTTTCCAGGAAGCCGCCAAGATCGCCCTGGTGGCCAACCGCAAGAAGGTCAACTCGGATGAGGTCGAAGGCATGGACATCATGCGCAAGGAAGGCGTCGAGATCATCGAGAAGGTGGACAACGCCGCTTTCCAGAAGGCCGTGGCTTCCGCCTACGTCGGGTACAACAAGGAATTCGGCGAGGCCAACATCAAGAAGATCATGGACGTCAAGTAGGACAAGTAGGATCGCTCAGGCGCGCCGCCGTCCCCGGCTTGAACGGCGGCGCGCTTTTCCGGGCGCGGCGGGCGCCCTGGGAAGAATCTCTCGCATCGCCGGGTTTTCCGGAGGGAGTTCGTTCATGTTTCAATCCACGCCCGCGAGCGGGCGACGCGGCATGAGGGGATCGGGTGTTGGCCCGCGTCCCTCCCGTGCCGGATCGTTCCCCTGAAAGGGGAGGTTTCCAACCGGAGTCTGTTCAGATGAAACGCCAATTCCTCGCCTTCGAGCGCGGGCTTTCCTGGATCATCGTCCGCCTGGCCTGCGTGCTCCTCGGCGTCATCTCGGTGCTCGGTCTGCTGCAAGTGCTGAGCCGCTTCGTCATCAACCAGCCGCTGACCTGGAGCGAGGTGCTCATCCGGCTGCTGATGGTCTGGATGATCATGCTCGGCGCCGTCGTCGCCTTCCGCGAAGGCGCGCAGATTTCCCTCGATTTCATGTTCCGCAAGAGTGGACGCTTCCAGCGCCCGCTGCACTTCCTGATTACCGTGATTTGCGTGCTCTTCCTGTCCGTGCTCATCTGGTACGGCTTCGACCTCGCCTGGCGCACCCGTTTCCAGGAAATCGGCAGCATGGAGTTCCTGCCGATGAGCGTCGGCTATGCCGCGGTGCCGGTCGGCGCCATCTTCTGCGTCATCGCCGCCATCGCCAATTTCCTCGATCCCCGGCGCAGCGAACTCGAAACGCAGCAATAGGCCGAAAACGCGCCCATCACGATCGGAAACAGAGGAGAAGCCATGCCCACCGTCATGCTCGTCTCGATGATTATCTTCTTCGCGTTCAGCGTCCCGATCGCCGTGTCGATCGGCTTCGCCAGCGTCACCGGAATCCAGATTTTCGGCGGCGTGCCGATGCTCGTCATTCCCAAGGAAATGTACTCGGCGGTCGACAAGTTCGCCCTTGGCGCCATCCCCTTCTTCATCCTCGCCGGGAACGTCATGGAGACCGGGGGAATTTCCGGCCGCCTGGTCAACTTCGCCAAGTCCATCGTCGGCGGCTTGCAGGGCGGACTCGGCATGACCTGCGTGATTACCTGCATGATCTTCGCCGCCGTCTCCGGTTCGGGTCCGGCCACCACCTTCGCCATCGGCGCCATCCTCATTCCGGCGCTGGTCAAGCACGGCTATCCGGTCAACTTCGCCGCCGCCTTGCAGGCGACGTCGGCCGAACTCGGCGTGATCATCCCGCCGTCGATCCCGATGATCCTTTACGGCGTTTCCGCCGAGGTGTCCATCGGCGAAATGTTCATCGCCGGCTTCGGCCCCGGCGTCCTGATCGGCGGCGGTCTGCTGCTGTTCGTCTGGTGCTGGTGCAAATTCCGGGGATACGGCAAGAACGACCACCTTGGCCGGATGAGGTTCACGCAGTCGACGAAAGAAGCCGCGTTCGCGCTGATGATGCCGGTGATCATTCTTGGCGGCATCTACGGCGGCGTGTTTACCCCGACCGAAGCGTCGGTGGTCGCCGTCTTCTACGCCTTGTTCGTCGGCATGGCCGTCTACCGGGAGATCAGGCTCAAGGATCTTTTCCCGATCTTCCGCAAGTCGGTGATTTCCTCGGCGGTCATCATGTTCATCATCGCCAACGCCGGACTGTTCAGCTATCTGATCACGCGCGCCGGCGTGCCGGAGGCGATCGGCGATTTCCTCAAGGCAAACCTCAACTCCAGCGCCATGTTCCTGCTCGGGATCAACGTCTCGCTGTTCGTGATCGGCATGTTCATCGAAACCTCCTCCTCGATCATCGTGCTCGCCCCGATCCTGGTGCCGGTGGCGATGAAGTTCGGAGTCGACCCGGTGCATTTCGGGATCATCATGGTGGTGAACCTCGCCTGCGGGATGATTACTCCGCCCTTCGGGGTCAATCTCTTCGCCGCCTGCACGGTGGCCAAGATTTCGGTCGACGAGATCGTCCGCGAACTCATCCCCTTCGTGCTCACCGTGCTCGTCTGCCTGATGCTCATCACCTATTTCCCGCAAATTTCCCTGTTCCTCCGGGATTTGCTCTACCGCTCCTGAAACCCACTTACTGGAAAGTCAAAGCGCATGAATACAACTGTCAGAAAACCGCCGGTCGGCGTCATCGGCCTGGGCGCCATGGGCATGGGCGTCGCCATGTCCCTGTTGCGCGAGGGATTCGAGGTGCACGCCTGCGACCTGCGGCCCGAAGCGGTGCGCAAAGTGGTCGACGCCGGCGGCCTGCGCGCCGAATCGCCGGCGGCCCTGGCGCCGCTGATCGACGTGCTGATTACCGTGGTGGTCAACGCCGAGCAGACGGAAACCGTCCTGTTCGGCGAGAACGGCGCCGCGCCGCATATGAAGCCCGGTTCGGTGGTCATGGCCAGCGCCACCGTCTCGCCCGACTTCGCCAGGGCCTTGGGCAAGCGTCTGGCCGACGCCGGCCTGCTGATGCTGGACGCGCCGATTTCCGGCGGCGCGGCCAAGGCGCTGGCCGGCGAGATGACCGTGATGTCGTCCGGCGCGCCGGAGGCCTACGCCAAGTGCGAAGCCGTGCTGGCAGCGATCGCCGGCCAGGTCTACCGCCTCGGCGGCGAAGCGGGGCCGGGATCGGTGATGAAAATGGTCAATCAATTGCTGGCCGGAGTGCATGTCGCCGCCGCCAGCGAGGCCATGGCGCTGGCCATCCGCGCCGGCGCCGATCCCGCGCGGGTTTATGAAGTCATCACCCACAGCGCGGGCAATTCATGGATGTTCCAGAATCGCGTGCCGCACATCCTGGCCGCCGACTACACGCCGCTCTCGCAGGTCAACATCTTCGTCAAGGATCTGGGCATCGTTCTGGATTACGCGAAAAAAGCCGTCTTCCCGCTGCCCTTGTCCGCCGCGGCGCATCAAATGTACATGTCGGCCTCGGCGGCCGGGCACGGTTCCGAGGACGACTCGGCGGTCATCAAGATTTTCCCCGGCATTGAGCTGCCGGAGGCAAAAAGTAATTGATTTACCTTTGAAAAAGGTGGTAAAGCAAAATGGGCGAATATACTTTTCCCTAGCCTCTTCCCCCCACAACAAGGAGGGAAAGAAGGATCCACGTAAGTGGGCGCATTAAGTGCCAGAAAGGAGGCTAATCGCGAGCGACTTGAAACAGTTAAGTCTGAGGCATCAAACCTAGCAACAACAATTGGCTACTTTGACATCGTATACCAAAGGGCCGGGTTAATAACTAGCTTTATGTTACTAAATGGAGAAAGTCATGAAACGCAGAACTTTTCTTGGTTCAGCTGTTTTGGTTCCTGTCGCACTGACGACTGCCGCTTGTGGTGGTGGTGGTGGTGGTGGCGGTGGCGATCAGGCATCAGGGCCGCGCTTGGATTCTCTATCCGTGGAAGACAGCTCCCATACGGGAATAAAGCTGATCCCCGAATTCAGTCCTTCTGTAACTGAATATACGGTTAATGTCCAAGAAGACATATTGGGAGTCTTGATTTCCGCTCAGGGGCCAACAGGGACTTCTATCGCTATTGAGAGCGATATTGATGTTGATCGTCGGGTAGGTGGAAACGGTGCGTCACATACACCGGATCCTTCCGATCCAGTTTTTTCCGGCGGTCGCTGGCAGGCAGGTCAGGATTGGCCGAATATCCTCCATCCCGAAGGAACAGCGACCGTGCGGACTATC
>JAISNE010000335.1 GCA_031276375.1 Accumulibacter sp. | reverse complement strand
AGCTTGCGGATCATTTCGAGCCCCTGCGTGACGCCGCCGGGATGCCCGGTGGCTTCGATGTAGACGTCGCAGCCGTAGCCGCCGGTCAGTTCCCTGACGATCCGGATCACGTCGTCGCGCTTCGGGTTCAGCGTAAGATCGGCGCCGTATCCCCTGGCGGTCGCCAGACGGTCGTCGTCCATGTCGATGACGATGAACTTCTTCGGCGTCTTCAGCGGGACGATCTGCGCCATGCACAGGCCGAGCGGGCCGGCCCCGGCCAGCACCACCACGTCGTCCAGCTCGATCCCGCCGCGCCGCACCGCATGGACGGCGCAGGCCATCGGTTCGATGATGGCGGCCTCCTCGTGGGTCAGCCCGGCCGGAATCTTGTGGACGATGCAGGTCGAGGCGAACTTCATGTACTCGGCCATGCCGCCCTCGGCGACCCGCGTCTGGAAACCGAAGATATTGTGCACTTCGCACATCCAGTACTTGCCGGAACGGCAGAACTTGCAGCGCCCGCAGGGAACGATCTGTTCGGCGAGCACGCGCTCGCCCATCCCGATGCCGTGCCGTTCGGCCGCGCCTTCGCCAAGCTCGACCACCTCGCCGAAGAATTCATGGCCCGGCACCACCGGCGCCTTGACCCACGGCGATTCCCCGGCCCAGAACATGTCGGCGCCGTGATGCGCCTTGACGTCGCCGGCGCAAATACCGCAACTGGCAACCTTGATCACCACTTCTCCGGGGCCGGCCTTGGGCTTGGCGACGGCCTGCTCCAGACGATAGTCTCCCGGACCGTGGCAAACGACGGCTTTCATGGTATTGCTGGACATGATTTTCTCCTTTACAAGACAAGAAAAATTCCGATGATTCAATCGGTAAAGCGGACGAGCGGATTGTCCGTTTCCTCCCCGGCAGGGCTATTTCTTTCCCGTCTTGCGCAGGACGCCGATCAGAACGGCGATCAGGATCACGCCGCCTTTCACCACGCGCTGGGCATAGGGGGAAATTTCAAGCATGTTGAGCGCGTTGTTGAGAACGCCGAGCAGCAGCGCGCCGATCAGCGTGCCCACGATGTGACCGCGCCCGCCGGCGATGCTGGTTCCGCCCAGAACCACCGCCGCGATGGCGTCGAGTTCGAAGCCGATGGCGGAGTTCGGCTGGCCGGACGTGACGCGCGCCGTCTGGATGATGCCCGCGACCGCGGCCATGAAGCCGCTGACCACATAGACGAACATCTTGATATGGCGGGTGCGGATGCCCGACAGGATCGCCGCTTCCTCGTTGCCGCCCAGCGCATAGATGTAGCGGCCGATGGGAAGACGATTGAGGACGATATAGCCGATCAGGAACATCGCCAGCATGATCAGGGTGGGAATCGGCACCGGAAAGCCGCCGACGGAAAGGTTTCTGGCCAGGAAACCATATTCGAAGCTGATCGGCAGCGGATTGCCGCCGCTGTACAGCAGGCCCAGACCACGCGCTATTTCCATCATCGCCAGGGTGACGATGATGGCGGGCAAGGCGAAACGGGCGACGAAAAAGCCGCTGAACACGCCGCAGGCGACACCAACGAGCAGGGCAATGCCGCAGGCGCCCCAGAACGGCACGCCGCCGATGATCGCGCCCGCCATCAGGGTCGATGTCAGCGCCACGACCGCGCCGACCGACAGATCGATCCCGCCGGTCAGGATGACGAAGGTCATGCCGACCGCGAGAATGGCGGCCACCGCCACTTGGCGCGTGATGTTGGTCAGGTTGTCGAGCGTCAGGAAACGCGCCGCTCCGTCATGGCCAAAATCGACGTAGCAAGCCGTAAACAGGGTCAGCAGGATGAGCGCGAGAAACGAAACGAACTCCGGCCTGGCAACGACCACCTTTGCCATTTCCATGAACGGATGCGCAGACGGTTCCTTGGAGACCGATCCCGAAGCCGGCGCTTCTTGTGTATGTTTATCCGGGTTTGACATTATTCTCCTCCCGCGGCGTAGTACATTATTTTTTCCGAATTGATATCGTCGCCGGCGAGTTCAGCCCGGATCGACCCATAACGCATCACCAGAACCCGGTCGGCGATGCCGACGACCTCGGGCAAATCCGACGATATGACGACGATGCCCAAACCTTCGCCGGCCAGTTCCTGGAGCATGAGATAGATTTCGGCTTTCGCCCCGACGTCGATGCCGCGCGTCGGTTCGTCGAAGATCAGCACCTGGCATTTGGTCGCCAGCCAGCGCGCGATGATCGCCTTCTGCTGGTTGCCGCCCGACAGTTCCGAAATCATTTTCCGGTCCGTCGTCGTCCGGATGCGCATGCGCTCGACGTAATAGGCGCTCAGATCGCTTTCCTTCCTGGCCGACACGAATCCGAACATCCCCTTCAGCGTGTCGAGCTTGCTGATGACGATGTTGGCACGGATGGAAAACGGCAGGAAAAGACCGGATTTCTTGCGATCTTCCGGCAGATAGCCGATCCCCTGCTTCAGCGCGGCGGCCGGCGAGGAAATCCCGCACGGCTTGCCGTTCAGATACACCTCCTTGTGCGTGGCGTGATTGCGTCCGATCAGCGCCAGGAAACTCTCGCTCCGCTTGGCGCCGACCAATCCGGCAATCCCCAGGATTTCGCCTTTGCGCACCTGGAAGGCGAGCATCTCCGATTCCTCGAACTTCAACGCTCTCACATCGAGGATAATTTCCTTCGACATGGTTTCCGCCGGACGTTTCGGCGGAAAAGCCTGTGTGACTTCGCGCCCGACCATCCTGGAGATCAACTCGTTCTGCGAACAGGCGCCGATCGGTCCGGTGAAAACATGCCGGCCGTCGCGCAGGACCGAAACGGTATCGGCGATCTCGTAGATTTCCTCGAGATGGTGGGATATGTAGAAACACCCCACGCCCCGCGACTGCAAGCGGCGGATGACTTCGAACAATTTCTTGACTTCGAGCGGGGTCAGCGTCGCCGTCGGTTCGTCCAGCACCAGATAGCTGCATTCGAAGATCGTCGCCTTGGCGATTTCGACGAACTGCTGTTCGGCCACCGTCAACTCCGCCACCGGCTTGTCGAGCGGCAGCAAGACGTTCATCGCCTCCAGCGCGGCCCTGGCTTTCCCGCGCATGGCGCTGTAGCGCACCGTGCCCAGCCCGGTCAGAAGCTCGCGCCCGAGAAAGATGTTTTCATAGGCGTTGAGATAGGGAACCAGGCTGAATTCCTGGAAAATGATGCTGATTCCGAGGCGCTGTGCCTCGCGCGTGTTGCGAGGGCGCTCGGGTTTTCCGTCGATGAATATCTGTCCTTCATCGGCTTGGTAAACGCCGTTCAGCACCTTCATCAAGGTCGATTTGCCCGCGCCGTTCTCGCCGACCAGCGCGTGAACCTCGCCGTTCCCGAGAGAAAGAGAGATATCGCTCAACGCAACGACGCCGGGAAACCGCTTGGTGATATGCTTCATTTCGAGCATATGCGCTTCTCCATGTCACTCCCGGATACCGTTCCTCAAAGCGGATGGAAGGTCCGGATAAACAGAGAATTATTCTAAAAACGACAGTTCAATCTCGTCTGGAGCGGCAAAATCCCGGTGTAACGAGCGGCTTTCATGTCAATTTCCCTGACTGCGCGAACAACTGTTCGACCCTGAAAATCGTATCCAACCGCCGTTTTTGGAATTATTTATCGCCACATGCGAACAAAGAAACCGCGCCCATCGAGGCAAGGACGCGGTTTTCGCCGCATGGTCCTACCAGGAGAATCCCTTGGCATTGCTCTTGTCGATCAGTTTGACGTCGACCGGAATCTCGGCAGGCACGCCGGAGCCCAGATATTTGGCCAGGGCGATACCAAAGCCGATGAGAACCTGATCGCGCGGGAACTGGGCGGCGGTTGCCTTGAAGGCAGTCCCGGCGGTGATTGCCTTGATCGCTTCGGGGCTGCCGTCGACGCTGGTCAGCACGATGTTCTTGCCGGAAGCGGTAATGGCGGCCAACGCGCCCATCGATCCTTCGTCGTTGACGCTGAACAGACCTTTGAGGTTCGGCTGGGACTGCAGGATGTTTTCGGTCGTGGTCATGGCGATGTCGCGTTCCTGGCGGCCGTTCTGCAACGTGACCATCTTGATCTCGGGGTGTTTGGCCAGCGCGTCCTTGCAGCCGCGAACGCGTTCCAGAATCGGCACCACCGGAATGCCGTCGAGAATGGCGACATCGCCCTTGCCGCCGATTTCCTTGGCCAGCGCTCCGCACGCCAGCAAGCCCGCGTCATAGTTCTTCGATCCGACAAACGAATCGACGGGGCCTTTCGCCTGGGCATCGATGGAAACGACGATCACGCCCTTGTTTTTCGCCTCGACCACGGCGCGCTGAGCGCCTTCCGAATCGGCCGGGTTCAGCAACAGGATGTCGATGCCCTTTTCCAGCATGTCTTCGACGTCGCTGATCTGCTTGGTCACGTCATGGCGCGCATCGGCCACGTACAGAACAGCCTTGTCGCCGAAAATCGACATCGCCTCTTTCACGGCCGCATGCATGGTCGTGAAATACGGATTGTTCATTTCCTGGAACGACATGCCCACCCGCGGCGCATCCTTCGCAAGCGCCTGTTCGCCCATCGCCAAAGCCGCCGCCGCGCATGCCGTCAACACTGCAAATCTGTTAGCCATCGAGGTTCTCCCTGTGAATGAAAACGAAAATCGCGGAGCCAAGTATCGGCGTCCTCCTCAAAAATCACCTAGTCTTTTTTCCAGTTTTCTTTTATATTTTTTCCACTTCGAGAATACTTCAGAACGTGGGAATACCCGTCCCGGGAGGTCATCCATGCCTTTGTCCGCACCGCTTCCCCATTTCGAACTGGCGCAAAACTCCCCCGGCAGTTCATTTCGCTTTTTGCGTCACGGTTTGCCCTGGGAATTCGTCAAATGGCATTTCCACCCCGAGTTCGAACTGCACATGATCGTCAAGACGACAGGCAAGCTGTTCGTCGACGATATCGTGTGCGATTTCCATCCCGGCAGCCTGTTTCTGATCGGACCGTATATCCCGCACAATTTCGCCAGCCCCTCTCCCCCCGGCACGGTCGTTCCAGGGCGCGATCTCGTCATCCAGTTCAAGCTCGAATGGGCGCAGAACTGCATGACGGTCTTCGACGAGTTCAAGGCGCTGAAAACCGTGTTCGACGAAGCCAATTCCGGCGTCCGGTATTCGGATGCGACGGCGCGCGCCGTTTTCCCGATCTTCGACGCGATGGACGGCACGACCGGCGTCGAACGCCTGACGGCGTTCCTTTCCATTCTCGATCTGCTGAACAAATGCCCGGAACGCCGGAAACTCGGCGCGGCGGGACGCTACCACGCGCACGGCAAGGAAGGCCATGCCTTCGACAAGTTCAAAAAGACCATCGCCTTCATCGAAGACCATCTGACGGAAGACATTCCCCTCGAAGCGGTCGCCAGCCACGTCAACATGAGCTACAAGTCGTTTTCCAACTGGTTCGCCGAATGTTCCGGCATTGGCTAT
>JAISNE010000301.1 GCA_031276375.1 Accumulibacter sp. | reverse complement strand
ACCAAGCTGGCCCGCTTCTCGGATGCCTGCGGTGCTGAACTGCCGCGCTGGATGCGCCGCAAGTTCGAGAGCTTCGGCGACGACACCGCGGCCATCCGCGCCTTCGGTCTCGACGTCGTTACCGAACTGTGCGCGCGCCTGTTGGCCGGCGGCGCTCCCGGCCTCCACTTTTACAGCATGAACCAGGCGGATCTGACGCTGGAAATCTGCCGCCGGCTCGCTTCCGCCCAATAGGCAGTCACCTTGAATTTGACCCAATCGTTGGGAAGAATTACCGGCTGACCCGAGGCGTTTCCCACCTCGTCATTCCCGCGCAGGCTTAGAATCCAGTATTCCGCGCCTTTTCTGGATTCCCGCCTGCGCGGGAATGACGGGTATTTTGACCGCCTCGTCTCAAAAAAATTTTCGTATCACGATGGCTTGGCGGCAACCTGGCATGAAAACCTGCCCATCGAATCCTTGCTTTCCAGCGTGACTGGCGACCAGTCCGAAAATGGCGCGCTGCTTCGATAGCGTCGTGGTCGGCGGCGGTCTGGTCGGCCTGGCGATTGCCCGCGGGCTGACGCGGGAAGGCTTGCGCGTGGCCGTCTGCGACGAGGGCGACCGCGCCTTGCGCGCTTCGCGCGGAAATTTCGGGCTGGTCTGGGTGCAGGGCAAGGGCGCCGATTCGCCGGCCTACGCCCGGCTGACGGCGCGTTCCGCGCAATGCTGGCCGGCCTTTGCCGAACGCCTGCGCGGCGAGAGCGGAATCGATCCGGCGCTGGCGCAACCCGGCGGCTTCGACCCGTGCCTGCGTCCGGACGAGCTGGACGCCAAGGCGGCCCTGATGGCCAGGCTCCAGGCGCACACCCCCGAATTTCGCTACGACGTGCTCGACGCGCGCGCGGTGCGCCGCCACTTTCCCGACATCGCGCCCGACATCGCCGGCGCCATCCATTCGCCGCGCGACGGTCACGTCAACCCGCTGAAGACACTGTACGCGCTGTGCGCCGCCTTCCAGGCGCGGGGCGGCGTCTACCTGCCGCGCCATCGCGTGACGGACATCGCGCCGGGAAACGCGGCCTTCACGCTCACCACCGCCGCGGGCGCCCTGGAATGCGCCCGCCTGGTGCTGGCCGCCGGTCTCGGCAACGCCCCGCTCGCCCCGCTCGTCGGCCTGCGCGCGCCGGTCACGCCGGTCCGCGGGCAACTCATGATTACCGAGCGGCTGCCGCCGTTCCTGCCCTACCCCACGCCCATGATCCGGCAAACGGACGAGGGCGCCGTGCAGATCGGCGAATCGCGGGAACCGGCGGCGGGTTTCGACGATGGCACGCTCCCCGGTGTCCTGGCCGGCATGGCGCGCCGGGCGATCCGCCTGTTTCCCCGGCTGCGTCAGGCGCGCATCGTGCGCGCCTGGGGCGCCTTGCGCGTCATGACGCCGGACGGGCTGCCGCTTTACGAGGAATCGCGCCGCCATCCCGGCGCCTTCATCGCCAGTTGCCACAGCGGCGTGACGCTGGCCGCCGCGCATTGTGAAATCGTCGCGCCGTGGATCGCGGGGACAGCCGATCCCGGTTTCATGGAGAATTTTCATGCCCAGCGCCGCGCCCTTCAAACGCCTGCCGACTGACGGCGGGGAAACCCTGAACATCGACATCGACGGCCAGCCATGCGCCGTCGACGCGCGCTGGACGGTCGCCGCCGCGCTCATCGCGCATGGCCGCCTGGCCTGCCGCCGTACCGCCGACGGCCAGGCGCGCGGGCCGTTCTGCCTCGCCGGCGCCTGTTTTGAATGCCGGGTCACGATCGACGGAATTCCCGGCCGCCAGGCCTGCCTGACGCCGGTCGCTCCGGACATGAAGATTACCTTTGACGATCCGCCGGAGGACGCCGCGTGAAAAACGTCGACGTGCTGATCGTCGGCGCCGGCCCGGCGGGCCTGGGCGCGGCGCTCTCCGCGCATGACTTCGGCTTGTCGGTCCTCGTCGTCGACGAAAACCCGCGAGCCGGCGGGCAGATCTACCGCGCGCTCCAGGAGAATCCCGCGCGCGGCCTTGGCCGGATCCTCGGCGCCGACTACCTGGCCGGCAAACCGCTGCTCGAACGCTTCGCCGCCAGCGGTGTCGCCCATCTTCCACGCGCCCGCGTCTGGCAGATCGGCCACGACAATGTCGCCTACCTTTCGGCGCTCTCCCCCGGCCCGAGGCCCGAACCGGTCAAGGCGCGTTTCATCGTGCTGGCGACCGGCGCGCAGGAACGTCCCTTCCCCTTGCCCGGCTGGACGATTCCCGGCGCGATGACCGTCGGCGGCGCGCAAATCCTGCTCAAGACCGCCGGCCTGCTGCCGCCGGACGACACGGTGCTGATCGGCGGCGGGCCGCTCCTGTACCAGTTCGCCTGGCAGATATTCCAGGCGGGAAGCCGTATCCAGGCGATCGTCGACACCCGCGGCCCCATCGCGTCACGGCCCTTGTTCGGCCACGCCATTTCCGCCCTGCGCGCCCCGGCCCTGCTCTGGCGCGGCATGAAACTGCTCGCCGCCCCGCGCCGGCACGGAGCGCGGCGCGTCCGGGGCGCGGCGGCGATCCGTATCTCCGGCGAGTCGCGGGTGGATAGCGTCCACTACAGCCTCCAGGGGGTCGAGCACACGCTGGAGACTTCCGCCGTCCTGCTGCACGCCGGGCTGATGCCGGAGATCAATTTTTCCTCCGCCCTGGGCTGCGCGCACTTCTGGAATCGCCAACAGCACGCCTGGCAAGCGCACTGCTCGATCTGGCGGGAAAGCAGCCGCCCCGGCCTGTTCATTGCCGGCGACGCGGGCGGTATCGCCGGCGCCGAGGCGGCGCGGCTGTCGGGATCGATCGCCGCCCTGGAAATCGCCCGCCAGGCCGGGAAAATCGGCGCGCCGGAGCGCGACGAACGGGCACGCCCGCTGTTCCGGCGGTGGCGTCAACAACTCGCTCCACGGCCATTCCTCGACGCGCTCTACCCGCCGCCCCCCGAGTGCTTCTCGCCGCCCGACGAAACAATCGTCTGCCGCTGCGAAAACGTCACGGCGGGAGAAATCCGGCGCGCGGCGCGCCTTGGCGCGTCCGGCCCCAACCAGATCAAGGCGCTGACCCGCGCCGGCATGGGGCCTTGCCAAGGGCGGTTTTGCGCCTGCGTGACCGCCGCGCTGGCCGCGCAAGCCGCCGGTCTCGGCCTTGGCGAAGTGGCGATGCCGCGTGGCCGCTTTCCGCTCAAACCGGTCACCCTTGAGGAAATCGCCCTTTCCGACGCGGACGGCCTGGACGTCTAGCCCTCCGGCGAAACAGCGCGCGCCGTCATTCTTCCAGCGACACTTCCGAGAAACTGCCGCGAATGCCTTCCGCCGTGGGGATATGGTTCTTCACCTTTTTCGCGGCGATGGTGATTTGCGGATTCGTCCCGAATTCCACGGATACCACATCCGCGTGTACGAGTCTCTGGAACTCCTTGAATTCCTGATAGCGTTTGGCTTCGTCCGGCTCGACGGCGGCCGTTTCCAGCAAACGGTCGACTTCGGGATTGCTGTAATGCGCCGGATTGGCGAACGGCAGGCCGATCTTGAAGTTCCTGGACCAGTAGACGCGCTGCACGCCGACCGTCGGGTCGAACATATTGGACAGCATTTCGAGCGTCAGGTCGAAGGCGCGGTCGGTATAGGCCTTGGTCGTGTAGGTCGCGAAATCGTAGTTTTCGATAACCACGTCGATGCCGACCCTGGCCAGCGACTGGCGCACGAAATCGGCGGCCCGGCGTTCCAGATAGGGATTGAACAGCAGGCGCAGCTTGAAGCGCGTGCCGCCGGCGCCGCGTTTGTAACCGGCGGCGTCCAGCGCCGCCTCGGCCTGTTTGAGATCGAAGGGGTAATACTTGATTTCCGGATCGTGGTATTTGGACAACTGCGGGCCAATCGGCGACGCCGCGATGGTCCCGTAGCCAAACCAGACCAGCTTGTTGAACGCCTCCATGTCCAGGCTCTGGGCAATCGCCCGGCGTACCCTGACATCCTTGAGCTGCGGCGTATCGAAGTTGAAATAGAGCTGCTGCTGATTGCCGAGGTAAGGGAAGGAGCGGATGTCGACGGTGAATTTCGGCGAGGTCTTGAAGCGTTCGACGTCGGACAGGGGAATGACCTGCGTGCCGACATCGGCCGCCCCGGATTCGAGCGCCAGCGCGCGCGCCGCCGCGTCGGGGATGAAGCGCGCGACGATCCGGTCGACGCGGGGCTTGGACTTGTCCCAGTAACCCGGATTGCGCTCCAGCACCAGGTGGCTGCCCCTGACCCATTCCTTGAACACGAACGGTCCGGTGCCGACGGGCGCGCTGTTGTATTTGCTGGTCTGGATGTCGGCGCCATCGTACAGGTGCTTCGGCACGATCGGCGATTCCGTGCCGGAAAGCGCGGTGAGCAGGTAGGGAACCGGCTTGGAGAGCACGAGCACCGCCGTATGCGCGTCCGGCGTCTCGACACGCTC
>JAISNE010000216.1 GCA_031276375.1 Accumulibacter sp. | reverse complement strand
CCCCGAAACCCGCTCACTTCATGGTGGCGATGAATACCGCGGCGATGATTGCCGAGGTGATGACGCCGCTGATGCTCGCGCCGAGCGCCTGGGGCAGAATGATCGCCGACGGATTGGCGCTGGTGGCGATTTTCTGCACCACCTTGGCCGTGGTCGGAACGCAGCTCACTCCCGCGATGCCGATCATCGGGTTGAATTTCCCCTTGGTGGCGAAATAGAGCACATATCCGCCGGCGATGCCGCCAAGCGCCGAGACCAGCAGCGCCAGTATGCCAAGCAGCAGCAGTTTGAGCACGGTCGGTTCGAGCAGCGTATTGGCCTCGCACAACACGCCCAGCGTCAGTCCCAGGAAGAAGGTCGCGCCGTAGAGGAAGGTTTCGCTGATGAGCGCGCTGAAAGACTCCAGGCCGCTTTCGCGCACGGCGACACCGACGAAAAGGGAGAAGAAGAGCGGCGCGGCGACGGGGAACAGCAGGCACAGCAGCGTGCAGGCGACGACCGCGAAAACGAGTTTCTGGCTGCGGCTGATTTCCGGCCCGCGGTCGTCGGACATGTTGATGCCACGCAGTTTTTCCGGGATCAGCCACTTGATGAGGT
Organism: Accumulibacter sp.; assembly: GCA_031276375.1. GTDB lineage: Bacteria > Pseudomonadota > Gammaproteobacteria > Burkholderiales > Rhodocyclaceae > Propionivibrio. The sequence goes on along the minus strand of JAISNE010000216.1, from coordinate 3,003 downwards.
AAGGATAGCCGCCGTAGGTCAGCCCGAGATACAGGTAGCCCACCACCGTGATCGGGACGAACAGGTGCTTGGCCAGCACCAGCGAGGTAAACAGGACCATCGGACCGTCGGCGCCGCCGATGGTGGACACCGAGGCGGCTTCCTGGGGCGTCAGTCCGAGCGCCACGGCGACCGGAAAGACCACGAAGGTGCCGAGTTCGGCGAAGAGGGCAATAATCATGCTCTGGAAGGGCCGGGCCATGATGTAGCCGACATCGAGCAGGACGCCGATGCCCATGAAGACGACGCAGGCGATCAGACCGTTGCTGAAGGTGAAGGTGTAGATCGGTTGCAGCCAGTTGATCTGCAGGATATTGACGAGGCCGTCGACGTCGGACATCAGCGGATCGACGAACAGCGTCCCCATTTTTCCGGTGTCGAGGAACATGACGCCCGCGTTGATCGACGACATTCCGAGTCCCATCGGGATCATCAGCAGGGGTTCGAGCACGTTGCGCGAACCGAGGTAAATCAGGGCGAAGCCGAGCAGCATCAGGAAGATGCGCCCGATCATGATCTTGGGTTCGGAAGCGGCCAGGGTGGCGATCCCCTGGAAAAGATCGAGAAAGCTAAAGGTTTCCATACGATTTCCGTCTTTTTGCATGAGCGCCCGGCGGGCGGAGGAACATTCGATCCGGACGGAACGGCCGTTCAGGAAAGGGTAATCAACGGTTGCCCGGCGGTCACCGGATCGCCGACGGCAACCAGGATGCGGGAGACCTTGCCGGACATCGACGCGGTGACGGGAATCTTCATTTTCATCGCTTCGAGTTCGACCAGGCGCTCGCCTTCCTTGACCTCCTGCCCTTCCTTGACCAGGATGCCCGCCACGACGCCGCCCATTTGCGCGCACTGGTCGCCGGCCCCCGCCGCCGCGGAAACCGTTGGCGCCGCCGGCGGGACGGCGGTGGCGGGCGCGGCGGCCGGAGTGGCCGCGGCGGGCGTGCCGATGTAGTTGGGCATCAACGCGGCGCCGGAGGTGAGTTCCTGGACAGCGACATCGTATTCTTTTCCATTGACGGTTATCTTGAACAATCTTTGCATGATCGGACTCCGTGATTTAACGTTTCGGCTGGTGCGAATGCAGCGCGGTACGCCCTTCGTGCGTCCAGGCGTGGCTGCTCTCGGCGATGCGCAGGATGCGGTGCGGCCCCATGGCCACGGCCACGACGGCGGTGATGACGGCCACGACATCGTCCGGCGCCGCCGAAGCGGAAACCGGAGCCGGAGCCGCCGCCGGACGCGGCGCGGCCACCGCGCCGCGCGCGCTTTTTTCGATGCGCCCGGTGACGCCGACCAGTATCTTGATGAGGATGGCGACGAAGATCGAAATCGCCGCCGCGATCCCGTAAACCTGCAATGCCTTGATGATGGACAAACTGAGCATGTCGGTCTCCGCCGCCGCTTACAGCGGCATGTTGCCGTGCTTCTTGCCCGGCCGTATTTCGCGCTTGCTGAGCAGCTTGCGCAGGGCGAGCGCCACCGTCGCGCGCGTTTCGCTCGGCTCGATGACGTCGCTGATATAGAAATTCGCGGCCGCTTCGTAAGGAGAGGCGAATTCCTCGCGGTAGGCATCGGTGAAGGCCTTCGCCGCCGCCGCGCGGTCGTCCGCTTTTTCCAGTTCCTTGCGGTAGAGAATCTTGACCGCCGCTTCGGCGCCCATCACCGCGATTTCCGCCGACGGCCAGGCGAAAACCGTATCCGCGCCGAGTTCCTGGCTGCACATCGCCAGATACGATCCGCCGTAGGATTTGCGCAGGATCACGGTGATCTTCGGACTGGTGCAGGAGGCGAAGGCGTGCAGCATTTTCGCGCCGTGGCGGATGATGCCGCCGCGCTCCTGCTCGATTCCGGGCAGGAAGCCCGGCACGTCGACCAGCGTCACCAGCGGAACGTTGAAGACGTTGCACATGCGGATGAAGCGCGCGATCTTGTCGGATGCGTCGATGTCCAGCGCGCCGGCCATCACCATCGGCTGGTTGGCGACGATCCCGGCGACGACGCCGGAAATGCGGGCAAAACCGATGATCGCGTTGCGCGCGAAGCTGCGATGGACTTCCAGGAATTCACCGTCGTCGACCAGGCGGTGAATGACGGCGGCCATGTCCAGCGGTTCGGACGGCGTGGCCGGAACGAGTTCGTCCATGCCGGGATCCAGTTCGCTGTAGATCGGCATCGCCAGATTGTGCGGCGGGTCCTCGGTGTTGTTCGACGGCAGGTAGCTGAGCAGGCTTTTGACGATGTTGATGGCGTGCCGATCGTCCTCGGCCAGGAAATGCGCGTTGCCGCTGACCGAGGCGTGCATTTCCGCGCCGCCGATCTCGTCCATGGTCGTGGCGCGCCCGGTGACCGCCTTGATGACTTCCGGCCCAGTCAGGAACATGTGCGCGTTCTTGCGGGTCATGATGACGAAATCCATCAGCGCGGGCGAATAGGCCGCGCCCCCGGCGCACGGCCCCATGATGACGGCGATCTGCGGCACCACGCCGGACAGCAGGACATTGGCGTAAAACACGTCGCCGTAGCCGGACAGGGCGTCGACGCCCTCCTGGATGCGGGCGCCGCCCGAATCCTTGAACGCCACGACGGGAATGCCGGTCTTCAAGGCATAACGCATGATGCGGGTGATCTTGCGCGCCTGCATCTTGCCCAGCGTTCCCGCCAGGACGCTGTAATCCTGGCAGAAAGCGGCTATCTGCTTGCCGCCGACGTATCCCGAGCCGGTAATGACGCCGTCGGCCGGCAGTTTGCGGCCGGCCATGCCGAAATGCACGGCATGATGTTCGGCATACCGCCCGGTTTCCTGGAAAGTTCCTTCTTCGAAAAGACCGTCGATGCGCTCACGCGCCGACAACAGGCCCTTGGCGTGCATGGCTTCGAGTTTTTCCGGGGAAACGTGGTTGATGATGCGCTCGCGCTTCTCGCGCAAAGTCTCGATGAGTTCCGGTTTGATGGCCATGATTC
>JAISNE010000132.1 GCA_031276375.1 Accumulibacter sp. | reverse complement strand
GCCGCTCGAAAAGATGATCGCTCCCGCGTTGGCCAGGTTGGCCCAGGAGGCGCTTGCCGGCAGCGCGCCGATCGGCAGGACCTGGAAGCTTTGCGCCAGGACCGACAAAATCATCAGGTGGCCGTCGATGCCGATGAACATGAGCAGCACCAGGAGTCCGAACACTTCCGACACGACCGCGGTCTGCGAGCTGTTGCTCGGATCGTAGCTGGTGGCGAAGGCCAGTCCCATCAGGGTGCTGAAGGCTCTGCCGCTCATGTCGACCGCGCTGAAGACGAGGCGCATGGAGAAGCCCATGGCGTAGCCGATGAGGATCTGTTCGGCCAGGATCAGCAGGCCGGCGACCGAGCCCACGGGGATGGCCGGGAGCGTTTCCGGGCGGACGACGGCGGGCGCCAGCGCGGCGGTGACGGCCAGTCCCAGCATCAGGCGCACCCGGGTCGGCAGGCTGGCGTTGTTGAACGGCGGCGCGGCGCTGAGCAAGGCGAGCACGCGCGTCAGGGGGTAGAAGAACATCGCGATCAGCGCGTTCAGTTCCGCCGAGGTGAAGGTGATCATGCGCTCAGCCGATCATCTGGGGGATTTTCTCGATGAGCTGGCGGACGTAGTCGACGAACAACTGGAGCATCCACGGCCCCGCCAGGATCAGCACCAGGAAGGTTCCGACCAGTTTCGGAATGAACGACAGCGTGGCTTCGTTGATCTGGGTCGCCGCCTGGAAAACGCTGACCAGGAGTCCGATGAGCAGCGCCGTCAACAGCATCGGGCCGGACAGCATCAAGGCGACTTCGACGGCCTGGCGGCCAAGGGCCATCACGGTTTCGGGGGTCATGTGGCAAAACTCATCACGATGGAGCCGAGCATCAGGTGCCAGCCGTCGACGAGCACGAAGAGCATCAGCTTGAAGGGCAGGGAAACCATGATCGGCGACATCATCATCATGCCCATCGACATGAGCACGCTGGCGACCACCATGTCGATGATCAGGAAGGGGATGAAGATGATGAAGCCGATCTGGAAGGCGGTTTTCAATTCGCTGGTGATGAAGGCCGGAATGAGCAGGCGCAATGGCACGTCATTGGGCGATTCGAGCTTGGGGGCGTTGCCGAGGCGGGCGAACAGGCCGATATCCGTTTCGCGGGTCTGTTTGAGCATGAAGCCGCGCAACGGCGCGGCGCCGCGTTCGGCGGCCTGGACGAAGGTGATGCGGTTTTCGGACAAGGGCACGTAGGCGTCGGTGTAGATCTGTTCGAGCACCGGCGACATGACGAAGAAGGTCAGGAACAGCGCCAGCCCGACCATGACCTGGTTGGGCGGGGCCGTTTGCGTGCCGAGCGCGTGGCGCAGCACCGACAGGACGATGATGATGCGCGTGAAGCTGGTCATCATCAGCAGCGCGGCGGGGATGAAGGTCAGCGCGGTGAGCGTGATCAGCGTCTGGATGGTCAGCGTATAAGTCTGGCCGCCGCCCGCGCCCGGCGTGCTGGTCACCGCCGGCAATCCGCCGATCTGCGCCCAGGCGGCCAGCGGCGCGAGGGCGAGGAGCGGCAGCCAGCGCGCGAATCTATTCATTTTCATGCTTGCGTTCGGTCATTTGTTTGAGCCAGGCGGCAAAGCGGTTGTCCGGTTCGTTGCCAGGCGGCAGTTCGCCCCTGGGCAGGGTGTGCAGCGTTTTGATCTGCCCCGGGACGATGCCGACGACGATCCATGTCTCTCCGACTTCGAGCAACACGATGCGTTCGCGCTGACTGAGCATCAAGCCGCCCACGATGCGCATCGGCCCGGTATGGCCGAACGCCCTGCCGCCGTTGAGCCGGCGCAGCAGGTAAGCGCCGAGAATCAGCACGCCGACGATCAGCACCAGGCCGAGCAGCATTTGCAGCATCGCGCCGCCGGGAACGGCGGGCGTTTCGGGAAGCGCGCCGGTCTGCGCCAGCGCCCTGGACGGCAGCGCCGCGAGCGGGAAAATTCCACCGATCCAGCCGGCGAAACGCCGCCAGCGGAAATGAAGGCGCGGTCGAAGAATCGATGGATCAGTCAATTGGCGGCTCGTGGCAATTCGGAGCAATTTGGAGCAACTCGATCGGGCGAAAGGATCGGCGGCGGCGCTCGCATATTCGTTGGTTGGCTTGTCAGGCAAAAGATTACACCTCCTTCATGCGGGATTATCCCCCTGAAGGAGGAGGTTTCAAACCGGGCTTGGTCCTGGAGGCGCATCGGCCGCTATCTTAATCCTAGCCGTCCGGGCGGGAAACAGCGCCGCGGCGATAAGCCGCACAGGCCGTGGGGCCGGGATTTTCCGGGTTCAGCGGCCAAGTTTGCGCATGCGCTCGGAGGGCGTGATGATGTCGGTGAGGCGGATGCCGAATTTGTCGTTGACCACCACGATTTCGCCCTGGGCGATCAGCGTGCCGTTGACGAAGACGCTCATCGGCTCGCCGGCCATCGCGTCGAGTTCGACGACCGAGCCGTGCGCGAGTTGCAGGAGGTTTTTGATAGTGATCTTGGCGCGGCCGATTTCGACGGAGATCTGGACCGGGATGTCCAGGATCATGTCCAGCTCGTTCATCATCGAAGCCTTGCCCGCCGTGTCGCTGAACGACGGGAATATCTGCGCCGGCTGCGCCTGCGGCGCCGCGGCCTCGCTTTGCGCCTGTTCGGCCATGGCGGCCGCCCAGTCGTCTTCCATGCTGGGTTGCTCGGCGGCCTGTTCGCCAGCCTGTTCGCCGGTCTGTTCGTCGGTCGGGGCGCTGGCCGGGTCGCCAGCCGGGTCGGCGGTTTTGTCGTCGGTCGCGTCGTCAGCCATGGCTAATTCCTCGCGGGCGCCATTTCGTCCGCGCCCTGGGTGATGAAACGGTTGATCTTGAGCGCGTACTGCCCGCCCTGCTGGCCGTAGGTGCATTCGACCACCGGAATGTCGTCGACGCAGGCCACTATTTTCTCGGGAATGTCGAGCGGGACGATGTCGCCGGCCTTGAGTTTCAGGATTTCTCCGAGCGTGATGGTCGACGTTCCGAGCGTGGCGACGATTTCGACCTCGGCGTCCTTGAGCTGCTTGCGCAGCATCATGATCCAGTGCTGATCGGTGGACAGTTGGTCGCTTTGCATCGCGCTGTAGAGCAGGTCGCGGATCGGTTCGAGCATCGAATACGGGAAGCAGATGAACATGTCCGCCGCCGTTCCACCGAATTCGATCGTGAAAGTCGTCGACACGACGATTTCGGAAGGCGTGGCGATGTTGGCGAACTGCGAGTTCATTTCCGAACGGATGTATTCGAAGGAAATGTTGTAAACCGGATTCCAGGCGCGCGTGTATTCGGTGAATACGATGTTCAGCAAGCCGCGGATGATGCGCTGTTCGGTGCCGGTGAATTCCCTTCCCTCGACGCGGGTGTGGAAACGCCCGTCGCCGCCGAACATGTTGTCGACGACCAGGAACACCAGGTTGGGATCGAAGACGAACAGCGACGTTCCGCGCAGGGGCTTGGCCGACACCAGGTTGAGGTTGGTCGGGACGACCAGGTTGCGGATGAATTCGCTGTATTTCTGCACGCGGATCGGCCCGACGGAAACTTCGGCCGTCCGGTGCATGTAATTGAACAGGCCGATGCGCAGGTAGCGGGCGAAACGCTCGTTGATGAGTTCGAGCGTCGGCATGCGCCCGCGCACGATCCGTTCCTGCGTCCCCAGGTTGTAGGGACGAGGGCCGCTCGTCTTCTCGTCGGATTCGACCGGCTCGTCCGATTCTCCGGTGACGCCCTTGAGCAGCGCGTCGACTTCGTCCTGGGATAGAAATTCGGAAGACATCGTCTATTGAATGATGAACGAGGTGAAAAGAACTTCCCTGACCGGCCCGCTGTCGCCACGCGCGCGGGGATCGAGCACGTGGTTCATCTGCCCGCGGATTTCCTCGGCCAGTTTTTCCTTGCCCTCCTTGGTCAGCAGCTCGGACGCCTTCTTGCTGGACAGCAGCAGCATCACGTT
>JAISNE010000116.1 GCA_031276375.1 Accumulibacter sp. | reverse complement strand
CCGGTTTTGCCTTCGGCGATGGCCTTGGGAGTGCCCGCCGCCAGGATCCGGCCGCCGCCGTCGCCGCCTTCCGGGCCGAGATCGACGATCCAGTCGGCGGTCTTGATGACGTCGAGGTTGTGTTCGATGACGGCGATGGTGTTGCCGTGGTCGGCCAGCCGGTGCAGCACCCCGAGCAGCATCTCGATATCCTGGAAATGCAGGCCGGTGGTCGGTTCGTCGAGGATGTACAGGGTGCGGCCGGTATCGCGCTTGGACAGTTCAAGCGAAAGTTTCACGCGCTGCGCTTCGCCGCCGGAGAGCGTCGTGGCGGACTGGCCGAGCGTGATGTACGAGAGGCCGACGTCGACCAGCGTTTGCAGCTTGCGGGCGACGGTCGGAACGGCGTCGAAGAATTCGCGCGCCTGTTCGACGGTCATTTGCAATATCTCGTGAATGTTCTTGCCCTTGTACTGGATTTCCAGCGTTTCGCGGTTGTAGCGCTGGCCGTGACAGACGTCGCAATTGACGTAGATGTCGGGCAGGAAGTGCATTTCGACCTTGATGACCCCGTCGCCCTGGCAGGCCTCGCAGCGCCCGCCCTTGACGTTGAACGAAAAGCGGCCGGGGCCGTAGCCGCGCGCGCGCGCCTCGGGAACGCCGGCGAACAGTTCGCGGATCGGCGTCAGCAGTCCGGTGTAGGTGGCCGGATTGGAGCGCGGCGTGCGCCCGATCGGCGATTGATCGACGTTGATGACCTTGTCGAAGTGATCGAGGCCGGTAATCTCGTCGTGCTCGGCCGGTTCCGCGGTCGCGCCGTAGAGATGCTTCGCCGCGGCGGCGTAGAGCGTATCGTTGATCAGCGTCGATTTGCCGGAGCCGGAAACGCCGGTGACGCAGGTGAACAGGCCGACCGGGAGTTCGAGCGTGACGTTCTTCAGGTTGTTGCCGCGCGCGCCGACGATCTTCAGCCAGCGTCCGGGATCGGCGCGGCGGGGAAAGCCTGGCGCCGCGATGCATCGCCGGCCCGCGAGATAGTCGCCGGTCAGCGAAGCGGGATGGGCCACGATCTCTCGCGGCGCCCCTTTGGCGACGACGAAACCGCCGTGCACGCCGGCGCCGGGACCGATGTCGACGACGTAATCCGCGCTGCGGATGGCGTCCTCGTCATGTTCGACGACGATCACCGTGTTGCCGATGTCGCGCAAGCGGCGCAAGGTCATCAGCAAACGATGGTTGTCGCGCTGGTGCAGGCCGATCGACGGTTCGTCGAGCACGTACATGACCCCGGTGAGTCCCGAGCCGATCTGCGAAGCCAGCCGGATGCGCTGCGCCTCGCCGCCCGAAAGCGTTTCCGCCGAACGGTCCAGCGACAGGTAGTCGAGACCGACGTTGATCAGGAACTCCAGCCGGCTGACGATTTCCTTGAGCACCTTTTCGGCGATCCGGGCCTTGTTGCCGGCGAGCTTCAAGTTGACGAAATAGTCGCGCGCCTCCGCGAGCGGCAGGCGGCTGATCTGATGCAGCGTCAGCGCGCCCGCGCCGCCGCCGATCCGCACATGCCGCGCTTCGCTGCGCAGGCGGGCGCCCTCGCACGCCGGGCAGGTGGAGTTGCTGATCAGCTTGGCGAGTTCCTCGCGCACCGCCGCCGAGTCGGTCTCCTTGTAGCGGCGTTCGAAATTGGTGACGATCCCCTCGAAAGCGTGGCGGCGCTCGAAGCGCGTGCCCCGCTCGTTGAGATAGCGGAAACGGATCACTTCGCGGCCGGAGCCGTGGAGCAGGATCTGGCGGACCTTCGCGGGCAGATGCGCGAACGGCGTGTCGATGTCGAAATCGTAGTGTTCGGCCAGCGAAGCCAGCAGCTGGAAATAGAACGGATTGCGCCGATCCCAGCCGCGCACGGCGCCGGCGGCGAGCGACAATTCCGGTCGCGTGACGATGCGCTTCGGATCGAAGAACTGGATCACGCCGAGGCCGTCGCATTGCGGGCAGGCGCCCATCGGATTGTTGAACGAAAAGAGGCGCGGTTCGAGTTCCTGCAACGAATACGAGCACATCGGGCAAGCGAAGCGGGCCGAAAAGAGATGCTCCTTGCCGGAATCCGTTTCCAGCGCGATGGCGCGGCCATCGGCGTGGCGCAGCGCGGTCTCGAACGATTCGGCGAGGCGCTGGCGGATGTCGTCGCGCACCCTGAGCCGGTCGATCACGACATCGACGGTGTGTTTCCGCGTCTTGGCCAGCTTGGGCAGCGCGTCGATCTCGTGGATCGCGCCGTCGACGCGCAAGCGGGCAAAACCCTGCGCGCGCAGCTCGGCGAACAAATCGAGCTGCTCGCCCTTGCGGTTGGCGACGACCGGCGCGAGGATCATCAATTTCGTCTCCGCCGGTAGCGCCAGCACATGATCGACCATCTGCGAGACCGTCTGCGCTTCGAGCGGCAAGCCGTGTTCCGGGCAGTACGGCGTGCCGGCGCGGGCGAACAACAGGCGCAGATAATCATGAATCTCGGTGATCGTCCCCACCGTCGAACGCGGATTGTGGCTGGCCGCTTTCTGCTCGATGGAAATGGCCGGCGACAAACCCTCGATCAGATCGACATCCGGCTTGTCCATCATCTGCAGGAACTGGCGGGCGTAGGCGGAGAGCGATTCGACGTAGCGGCGCTGGCCCTCGGCGTAAAGCGTATCGAACGCCAGCGAGGACTTGCCCGAGCCGGACAGGCCGGTAATGACGATCAGCCGGTTGCGCGGCAGATCGAGATCGATATTCTTGAGATTGTGCGTGCGAGCACCGCGGATGCGGATTTCCTTGAGTTCTTCCATGG
>JAISNE010000052.1 GCA_031276375.1 Accumulibacter sp. | reverse complement strand
ACCTGCCGGGCGGCCAGGAAGGTGAAGGCGAGCGGCGGGAGGGCGATGAGCGAGGCGAGGGCCATCAGTTTTCCCCACTCGACGCCGATGTCGGTGACGAACAGCGACGCGGCGACGGGGAGCGTGCGCGTCGAGCGGTCGGTGAGCACCAGCGCCAGGATGAATTCGTTCCAGGCGATGCGGAAGGTGAAGATGGCGGCGGCGGCGAGGCCGGGACGGATCAGCGGCAGGACGATGCGCAGGAAGACTTTCCATGGCCGGCAGCCGTCGATCGAAGCCGCTTCTTCAAGCTCGACGGGAACTTGCAGGATGAAGCCGTAGAGCAGCCAGATGGTGAAGGGAAGATTGACCGCGACGTAGAGCAGGATCAGTCCGCCGAGCGAATTGGTCAGGCGCCAGTCGCTCCAGATCATGAATACGGGTACGGCCATCACCGCCAGCGGCACGGTGCGCAGCAGCAGCGTCGTGTAGGCGATCGTCCGGCGTCCGGCGAACGAGAAGCGCGCCAGGCCGTAGGCGGCCATGCAGCCGAACAGCAGGGTGAGTAGCGTGGAGACGATGCCGACGATCAGCGAGTTGATGAGGTAGCGGCCGAAACTCGAATCGAAGATGACATCGCGGTAATTCTCCAGGGTCGGCGCGAAGAAAAAGGACAGCCCGGTCGTGAAGGTCTGCGCCTGCGTCTTGAACGAGGTCAGGATCATCACCAGGATCGGGCCGATGCAGAGGATGGCCAGCGCCGTCAGCGCCAGATAGCGCGCGGCGATGAGGGCGCGTTCGCCGTTCATTGGCCGCTCTCGCTGTCGGCAAGCGGGTTGGACATGCGCAGGGCCAGCCAGGTCAGGAACATCACCACGAGCAGCAGCAGCACCGAGACGGCCGAGGCCACGCCGAGCTTCTGGCCGATGAAGGCGGTTTTGTAGATGTACATCGACAATACTTCGGTCGAGTCGCCGGGGCCGCCGAAAGTCAATACGTAGATCACTTCCAGCACGCGGAAGGCGTCGATCAGGCGCATCACCAGGGTGATGGCCAGAACGTGCGCGATCATCGGCAGCTTGACGCGCCGGGTGGTCGTCCACCAGCGCGCGCCGTCGATGCGCGCCGCTTCGAGCACGCTGGCGTCGACGTTGGCCAGGCCGGCGATGACCATGATGAAGACGAAGGGCGTCCACTGCCAGATATCCGAGACGATGATCGCCGCGAAAGCCAGTGTTTCGTCCGCCAGCCAGCCCTTCGCGGCGATGTCGAACACGGCGAGCAGGGCGTTGATCAGGCCGAACTGGGCGTCGAAGAGGTAGCGCCAGGTCAGGCCGACGGCGATCGGCGCGACCATCATCGGCAGGATGAACAGGGTGCGGAAGAAGGCCATGCCGCGGATGTTGCCTTCGAGCGCGAGCGCCAGGGCGATGCCCAGGAACATTTCCGCCGAGACGCTGACCGCCGCGAATTTCAGCGTCGTCCACAGGCTGCGCCAGACGGCCGGTTCGGTGAACGCGATCTCGAACGAGGTCCAGCCGGTCCACCTGGCCTGCGACCACGGCGTGCCCATGCTCCAGTCGTAAAAGCCGAGCCGCGCGGCGGAGAGCACCGGGTAGAGGCAGGCGGCGAGCATGATGATGACCGCCGGCAGGATGAAGAACCAGGCCGCGCGGGCGCTCGAACGGGAATCGATGGTCATGGCGTCGTCATGGTCATGATGTCATTCCGGCGGCCGCCGGAATGACGGCGCGGGCGGGAGCATCAGGCTTTCAGATACCCGCCGCGCTTCATGATGTCGATCACTTTCGGCATGACGCCGTTGAGTCCCTCTTCGAGCGATTTCTTGCCGGTCAATGCCTCGGAGATGCCGATGCCCAGCGCCTGGATGTTGATCTCGTCCCATTCGGCGATGATCGGACGCCAATCCGGTTCGACGTACTTCAATTGTTCCTTGAGGATTTCGAAGTCGGGGAATTGCTTGAGGATGTCCGGGTCGTTCAGCGTCGACATGCGTATCGCATTGCCTCCGGCCTTGGTCACCTTGATGTCGGCGGCCTTCGAGGTCAGCCATTGCAACAGCAGGAAGCCCGCGTCCTTGTTTTTGGCGTTTTTCGGAATGGCCAGGCCCAGCCCGCCCGATTGCGAGGCGTAGCGCACGCCCTTCGGATGCAGGGCGTAGCCGACCTTGTCGACGATCTTGGATTTCGCGGGATCGTTGACCTGGCCCATGATCAGGATCGAGTCGAGGTACATCGCCGCCTGTCCTTGCAGGAAGGCGTTGATCATCTCGCCCTGGCCGTAGCCGGCGATGCCGGTCGGGCCGGTGTCGCAGATTTCCTTGAGTGTCTTGAGCGCGTCGATGCCCGCCTGGTTGTTGAACACCGGATTCCAGTTCGCGTCGAAGACCTGGCCGCCGAGCGGATTCAGGTGCAGCAGCCAGGCGTGGACGCACTGGTGGCCGGCCTGACCGCGGGACGACAGGGCGCCGATGCCCGATTTTTCCTTCAGCGGCGCGAGCAGTTTTCGCAGATCGTCGTAAGTTTGCGGCGCCTTGAAACCGTATTTCTCGAAAATGTCCTTGCGATAGGCCAGCACCGACGTTTCCGAACCGTAGGGCAGGCCGTACAGCTTGGCGCCGGGGCCGGGCAGATAAGTCTTCGGGCCGCCGACGAGGCCCTGCACTTCGAGGTAGCCCTTGACGATGTCGTCCATGTCGTAGTTCGGATCGGCCAGCGCCGGGTTCCTGAAATACGGTTCGAGTTCGACGATCAGGTTTTTCTTCACGTACTCGGTCTTCCACATGACGATGTAACACGCCAGGTCATAGTCCCCTTGCGGTTTGGCCATTTCGAG
>JAISNE010000369.1 GCA_031276375.1 Accumulibacter sp. | reverse complement strand
TTGGCACAAACTGGCAACCGCAGTCCTTGCACTTGTATCGCTGTTCTCCCTTGACAAACCCTGCTTTGACGTAGTCAATGCCGCCACATTTTTTGCAACACAACATCATCAGCGCCTCCTAAGTTTCTCGCTTTATATCGCAATATAATTATTTAGTCAACACTCCCCGTTTTTTTAGGACGAGGCGGTCAAAATACCCGTCATTCCCGCGCAGGCTTAGAATCCAGAAAAGGCGGTGGAATCCAGGATTCCCGTCTGCGCGGGAATGCTGGATTCCCGCTTGCGCGGGAATGACGGGTTGGGGGGACGGTTGGGCGCTGCGGGAGGCTGGATTCCCGCCTGCGCGGGAATGACAATTGCGGGCGAGCATGGCGGCCTTGTCGGGTGATGCCAAGTTGCCGCCAAACCATCGTGATACGAAAAAAATGACCGAAATCTTGACACGTCAGACTGGAGTATTGACTGTCTATTGAGCGCAACCTGGTATCAGACACTCGATTCGAGCTGCGAGAATCGTGTAGTATCGGTTCGAGAAATACGGGTCACTTCTTGGGAAGCGCCGGCATCGTTTCACTGGCGTTCCATGAAATGCCCGTTTCCGTACAATCACCCGATGTTCGCAGTGACCTGACGATGACTTCTCCGATATTTGAATCGCGCCCGTTGCAGATCGTCCTGATCCAGCCGGAAGGCTATGCGTATTCAGGTGCCCTGGCCGAACTCGCGGAAACCCTGATCTACGGGCTGGACGGCCTCGGTGCGGATTTTTCGTTCTCCATCAATGAACCGGCGGTCGATGCCGTCAACATCGTTTTGGGCGCGCATCTGCTCGGGGGGGGGGCGATCATGCGCGAGCTGCCCGCCGACACGATCATCTACAACTCCGAGCAGGTCGACGATAAATCCACTTGGATCAGCGGCTCGTACATGGCATTGCTACGCCGTTTGACCGTCTGGGACTACAGCGAAGCCAACGCCGCCCGGCTGCGGAGCCGCGGCGTCAAGCGCGTCCGCTACGTGCCGATTGGCTACGCGCCGCGACTCACGCGCATCCCGATGACTACGCCGCAGGACATCGACGTGCTGTTCTACGGAGCGATCAACGAGCGCCGCAAAAACATCCTCGAAGCGCTGATCGCGCGCGGCTTGCGTATCGAGTTCCTGGACGGCGTCTACCGCGAGGAGCGCGACCGCTTCATTGCACGCGCCAAGCTTGTACTCAATATGCACTACTATGATGCCGGCGTTTTCGAGATCGTGCGTGTCTCCTATTTGCTGGCCAACGAAAGGGCCGTCGTCGCCGAATGTAATGAGGGCACGGCGCTGGAGACGGATATGCGCGCAGCCGTTTATGCCGCGCCGTACGATAAATTGGTCGACGCCTGCGCCGAATTGGTGGCAGACGCCGATCAGCGAGTCAACCTGGCGCGGCGGGGATTTGAAATCTTTGCCCGCCGGGACGAGAAGGCGATTCTCTCTACTGCGCTGGGTTGGCCTCCAGTGTCGCCGGACCCCGCATTTCCGGCCTTGCTCAACTTGGGTAGCGGCAGGGACTGGCGCGAAAACTGTCTCAATGTTGACACAAATGAGGCCGTGCGTCCCGACGCGCTGCTCGATATCGGCCAACCGCTGGAAGCGGCGCATCCCCTGATGACCCGGCGCTTTGGCGCGATTTTGCTGCGCCATGAGGTTTTCGATGCGATTTTCGCCAACCAAGTCCTCGAACACATTCACGATCTAATGACCGCGATGAGTAATTGCCTGCGCCTCCTGAAGTCGGGTGGCACCTTTCATATTTACGTGCCCTACGACCTCTCGCTCGGCGCCTGGCAGCATCCCACGCACATTCGCGCTTTCAACGAGAACAGTTGGCAGTACTACACCGACTGGTACTGGTACATGGGCTGGACCGAGGCACGTTTCGAACGGTTGAGCCTGAAATTCCAATTGAGCGAATATGGCGAACAGATCAAAAGCGAAGGCCGCCCGCTCGAAGAACTTTTACGCACACCACGCGCTATCGATGGCATGAGTATCATCCTGCGCAAGCGTTATCTGCTGGAGTCGGAAACCGCCCTCGTGAATGCGGCCATGCATCGGCCATGGGACGAGGTGTCATGCGCAAGCCGAGACACTATCCAAAAATAAAGTATCCGCAAAATATCCATATGGCACGGGATTTTATCCGCGAGGCAAGGCAGAAACAGGAGGCAGGAGACAGAGAACAGGAGACAAGCAAGATGGATACTTTATTTGCGGACAGTACGACCCGGCGCGACCTGGCAACCCGTCAGGAAAGTGTTTCCCCCACGACATTCCGCCACTCGACTGCGCAAAGATCGTGGTACGCCGCTCGTACCGCTTGTACATTCGATTCCGGTCTTTCATGAATTCATGGCATATCAGGATTGCCCCGACGAGTATTCCCCCGATGCCTGCCAGCGCCTCGCGCAGGCAGTGCCGGCGGATGCCCGTGACGTCCTCGATATCGCCTGCGGCGAGGGCCGGCTCGGAGAAGCGCTCAAGCGCCTGTCGCCACAGCGCCGCGTCACCGGCATCGATAAAAATCGGGAATTCGCGGGCCTTGCCGCGGTACGCCTCGACCAAGTCCTGATGATCGACATCGAACAGGATTCCCTGCCGTTCGACGCAGGGCGTTTCGACTGCATCGTCGCTGGCGACGTGTTCGCGCGATATGCCGATCCGCTGGATATCCTTGCGCGCCTGCGTCCGACGATGCGTCCCGGCGGGCACCTGATCGCCTCGCTGCCCAATCCGCAGCACTGGGCGCGTATCGACGCGCTGCTGCGTGGAGAGGCGAGTCCGGTATCCGCGGCAGCCTATGGCGTAGCCGACGGCATTAGATGCTTCCTTGACGCCGGCTATTTGCCGCGTATCGTCGACCGCCGTTTCGCGCCGGCGCCGGACGGCTGGCTGGCCGCGATGCGGCCGGCCGCGACCCGCCTGGGGATCAACCCCACCACCTTCGCCGTCCGGACGCAAACCTGGCAATACTTCATTGATGCACGGCCGATCGGCAATCTGCCCGCCGCGACTGACGAGCGTCCCGTTACCGTAGGCGCCTGCGTCAACGATTCCTTCATACTGCGCGAGAATCTGCTGGCTTCGCTCTGCCTGAAGAGCGGCGGACACGAGACCTTGACGGCCGAAGGCGCCGCCAGCGCCGCTGAAGGATTCAACGCCATTGTCGCCCAGGCAAAACATGAACTCGTCGTGCTCGCGCACCAGGACGTCTATCTGCCGGCATGGTGGATCGGCCGCCTGTGGCAGCAATATGACGAAGCCTGCAGGGCAAGCGGCGGCAAGGTCGGCGTGATGGGTGTTTACGGTGTGCTCGGAACACCGCATGGCATCCTGCATTGCGGATGCGTCTGCGACCGTGACCATTTGCTCGACGAAGCGCCGCCGTTGCCGGCATGCATCGAAAGCCTCGACGAGCTGGTGCTGATCGTCCCCAAAAACACACCACTGCGTTTCGATCCGGCGCTCGGTTTTCACCTGTATGGAACCGACATCTGTCTTGTGGCGGAAAGCCTGGGTCTTCAAAGCATGGCCATCGACGCGCCCTGCCACCACAACTCCCGGCTGGGCGACACCCTGCCCGCCGCTTTCGAGCAAAGCAAAGCGATCCTGCGCGGAAAATGGTCCGCCCGCCTGCCGATCGCGACACCGTGCGCCATCGTTGCGTAGGCCGATGACATCGACAGCGCTTCAGTCGAGTTGCGGGGAGTATTCGGGAACGAATCGGCGCAGGCGCAGTTTGAGATGGCTGTTCGTATCGGGCGCGGGTTCCTGCATCCAGCTTTCGAATTCGCCTTGCCACTCGGCATCGGGCGCTTCCTCGGCCAGCGCCACGCGCAGTTTGGGATGCGGCGTGGGCAGCGTCCGTTCGCTGTGGGTCAGCAATTCCTC
>JAISNE010000359.1 GCA_031276375.1 Accumulibacter sp. | reverse complement strand
CAATCCACACGGCCTTCTGGATTGCCACGGGCCTGCGGCCCTCGCAATGACGGGGGTTTGGGGGGCGAGCGTTGTTGCGGGCGTTTGGTTCATTGTCGCGCCCGTTCAACAACAAAAGGTATTCGCCATGACAAGGCGGGAGAAACTTCGTCATTGCGAGGCGCGTAGCGCCGTGGCAATCCAGGCGGCGGCTCAGCTTTCCGGGAACGCCGGAGCATCTCCACGGCCGTCTGGATTGCCACGGGCCTGCGGCCCTCGCAATGACGCAATCTGAAATTGTTTGCGTATTTGGCATATTCATGTATTCAAAATTACTGACTGCTGAGTATCCTGGAAACCGCAGTTGGACGCGCTCGTGTGTGCCGTCCCGGAGTGGGCTGGCACGGCGCTTTCGACGCGGCAGGGCTTCATGCCGGCCAGGAGGATCGACACCGCCAGCGCGCTCCGGAGCAGCGCACCCGAGCGCGTAACGGCCTCTCCCGATGGGGGAACCGATAAAAAAGAAAGAAACTTTGCCATCCGGTGGCTTCAATCAAAAAAAAGAGTGGGCAACTGCGGTTTTTAGGATTATATGTAATCCGTGGAGAAGGCGCCGAAAGGCCGCCACGCGGCCCGCCCGACCCAGGCATCGCCCGGTTCCCGCAAGGACTGCGGTAAGATAGGCTCGAGTCCCGAAACGGCAGGTAAAGCATGTTCAATGATCTGAGTCTGAAAACCAAGATTTTTTCGCTGGTCATGGTGGTGGTGGTCGTGTCCTTTCTGGCGGTTACCTGGGTCATCACCCAGCGCACCGTCGAAATGGCGAAGCAGGATGCGTTCAATCTGGCCTACGAGACGGCCGACAAATACCGCAACCAGATCAAGGCGGAATTGCAGGGCGCGCGGATCACGGCGGAGACGCTGGCGACGGTGTTCGAGACCTTGAAGGATCATGATCTGACCGACCGGGCGATGATGAACGACATCCTGAAGAACGCGCTGGCCATGAAGGAATACATCACCGCCTTCTGCGTCGCCTACGAACCCAACGCGCTCGACGGCAAGGACAAGCTGTTCGCCGGCGGCAAGCCGGAGTACGACGATACCGGGCGGTACGCGCCCTACTGGAACAAGCTCGGCGGCAATATCGCGGTGGAGCCCTTGACCGATATCGACATCGCCGACTGGTACATCGTTCCCAAGGATACCCGGCATGAATACATCACCGACCCGTATCCCTATCAGGTGCAGGGCAAGCCGGCCATGCTGATCAGCCAGATATTCCCGATCCTGCATCAGGAGAAATTCATCGGGATCGTTTCTTCCGACATCGTTCTCGACAAACTCCAGGAAATGGTTTCCTGGGCGAATCCGCGCCAGCAAGGCGGCCATACGGTGATTTTCTCCAACGGCGGCGACATCGTGGCGCATCCGGACAAGCCCTGGCTTGGCAAGGAATTGACCGAGACGCTGGCGCACCGGATGCTGACGATGGATGACGGCAAGGCGCGGGAGGCCCTGAAACACGCCAGGGATTATCTGTATCTGGTGAAAAGCCCCGCCAACGACGCGCCCGACAAGGATCCGGCCGAAAAACACGGCGATCTCGAAAAATTCGTCGGCGATCTGGCGGCCTACGCGGGCGGGGCCAGGGAAACGAAGCTCGATCCGCGCCTGCTTTCGCCCGGAATGGCCGGGGAAATGCTCAAGGCGGATCCGGCGGGGCAGCGGCGCGCGGCGGAAGCGAAGGAGGCCATCAAAAACGGCAAAACGTATATCTCCAGCGATCCGGATTTCCACACCGTGTATATCCCGATCCAGTTCAGCGGCGTCACCAAGCCCTGGTCGGTCGCGGTGAGCATTCCCATGGCGAACGTCCTCGCCAACGCCAACGCCATCCGCAACTACGCCATCGGGATTTCCCTGGCCGCCATCGGGGTGATCGCCCTGATGCTCTATATCATCGCCGGAAGCATTGCCCGGCCGATTCTCACGCTGTCGAACGCCGCCCGGACTTTCGGCGAAGGAAACTTCGATGCCAAGGTGCCGCTGATCGAAAGCGGCGACGAAATCGGATCGCTGTCGAAAGCCTTCCGTTTCATGGCGGAAAAGATCAACAACCTGGTCAGGGAACTGCAAAGTTATGCCGGGGAACTGGAGGAAAAGAATGTATACCTGAACCGGCTGAACGAACTGAAGGACGAATTCCTGGCGAACACCTCGCATGAACTGCGAACGCCCATCAACGGAATCATCGGCATCGTGGAATCGATGGTGGACGGCGCGACCGGGCCGCTTTCGGACGAGCAGAAATACAATCTGGCGATCGTTTCCAACAGCGGCAAGCGCCTGTCCAACATGATCAACGACATCCTGGACTTCACCAAGCTGAAGAACAAGGAAATCGTCCTGCAGCTCAAGCCGGTCGATCTGAAAACCATCGTCGATACCGTGCTGGTGCTGTCGAAACCGCTGATCAAGGGCAAGGATCTGTCGCTGATCGACGAAATCGACGCTTCCCTGCCGGTCATCGACGCCGACGAAAACAGAATCCAGCAGATCCTGTACAACCTGATAGGGAACGCGATCAAGTTTACCGAACGAGGAGAGATCACCATTTCCGCCAGGCTGGAAAACGATTGGGTCGCGGTGTCGGTGGCGGATACCGGCATCGGTATCCCGGCGGACAAATTCGACCGGATTTTCGAGTCGTTCGAGCAAGTCGACGGCTCCACGGCGCGGGAATACGCCGGCACCGGGCTGGGCCTGTCGATCACCAGGAAGCTGGTCGAACTGCACGGCGGGACGATCCGTGTCGAATCGGAGCTGGGGAAGGGTTCACGGTTCACCTTCACCATCCCGGTCTCGAACGTCAGTAAAGAAGATCTCGCCGCGGCCGAAACACCGAAATCGGTCATCGACATGGAAGATTTCGCCGTCGGCGAAAGGGAATCCGAAGCGGCGCGGGAAGCCTCGGTGGAAGGGATGTGCCGGATTCTCGTCGTCGATGACGAGCCGGTCAATATCCAGGTGCTGAAGAATCTCCTCTCGGTCAGGAATTATGCCGTGACCAAGGCCTACAACGGCGCCGAGGCGCTCGACCTGGTCGCCACGGAGGAAGCGTTCGACATGGTGCTGCTCGACGTCATGATGCCGCGGATGTCCGGATACGAAGTCTGCCGGCGATTGCGCGAACGCCATTCGCTGTACCAGTTGCCCATACTGATGTTGACGGCGCGCAACCAGATCCAGGATATCGTTCTCGGCTTCCAGTCCGGCGCCAACGATTACGTGCAAAAACCGTTCGACAAGGACGAATTGATCGCCCGCGTCCAGACGCTGCTCTCGCTCAAGCGCGCGGTGACGACCGCCATCCAGACCGAAAAGCAGTTCGAAAACGAAAAGCAGAAAAGGCTGTTCGAAGAAACCTTGCGGCAAGTCACCCAGGCGATCACCTCGACGCTCGACCTGAAGGAAGTCCTCGACAATATCCTGCACGCCATGGCGCAGTTCATCGATTTCGACAAATCGGCGGTGCTGCTGAGCGAAGGCGACGGCTTCGTGATAAAGGCGAACAACGGCTATGACGCGGCAAGGTTTCCGGAAGGGGCGGCGATCGACGCCGCGCAGGACAAATTCATCGGCCAGGTGGCGCTGACCCGGCGAGCGGTCATCGGCGGCAGCCTGGAAACCGGCTTCATGGAAGACGCCAATCACGGCCGGATACTGGCCGGGATTCCGATCATTTACCAGAACGACCTCCTGGGCGTCATCGTGATGAATTGCAAGGACAAGAGCATTTCCAGCGAACTCATGTTCACGCTGGCGGGACAGGCCGGCGTGGCCATCCAGAACGCGCGGCTGTTCGAGAGAATCAACGCGATGGCGGCGACGGACGGACTGACCGGGCTTTACAACCGCCGGCATTTCTTCGAACTGGCCGACCGGGAATTCATCCGTTACAAGAGATACGGCGCGCCGCTGTCGGTGTTCATGATGGACATCGATCATTTCAAGCGCATCAACGACAACCACGGCCACGCCACCGGCGACCGGGTGCTGACGCATCTGGCGAAAAAACTGACCGGGCTGATCCGGGACAGCGACATCGCCGGAAGATACGGCGGCGAGGAATTCGCGGTGATTTTGCCGGAAACGGCGCTGGACGTCGCGGCCAATATCGCGGAACGGATTCGCAAAAGCATGGAGAACGACACGGTTCATTCGGAGGAATCCGGCGACATCAAATTCACCCTGAGTATCGGCGTCAGCATGTTCACCCGGGAAGCCGGGTCGGTCGCCGCCGTTTTCGAGGCCGCGGACAAGGGGCTGTACGAAGCCAAGGCCACGGGAAGAAACAAAGTGGTGGTGAAGGAAGTCGGGGAGAATTGACGGACGGGAAA
>JAISNE010000336.1 GCA_031276375.1 Accumulibacter sp. | reverse complement strand
GCGAGCTTTACTGGGGCGAATGCCAAGGCTCGGGGACGAATCCTTATCGCGTCGTCGCCGACGCCTCCGACAGCGCGTACAAGTGCACCTGCCCGTCGCGCAAGTTTCCGTGCAAGCACACGCTGGCGCTGATGTGGATGGGCGCCGCCAACGCCGATCTCTTCCTGCCCGCGCAGGCGCCGGAGTGGGTCACGGATTGGCTTGGCCGGCGGCGCAAGGGCGGGGGCGGAACAAGCGCCGTAGGTGGTACAGGCGCCGCGTCTTCCACCGCGCATGAAGAGAAAAGCATCGCCGCCGCGCTCCAGGCGCCGTCCGGCGCGGAGGCCGCCGTGGTGGAAGACCCGGGCGCCGCGGCGCGGCGGGAGACGGCCCGGAAGCAGCGGGCGGAGAATACGCGCGCGGCCATCGCCGCCGCACTGGAGGAACTCGAACAATGGATCACCGACCAGTTGCGCCTGGGATTGGCGGCGTTCATCGACAACGCTTCCGAGCGCTGCCGCCGCATTGCCGCGCGCCTGGTCGACCAGAAGGCGGCGGCGCTCGCCTCGCGCGTCGATGAGCTGCCGGCCCGCCTGTTCGCCTTGCGCAACGAGGAACGTCCGGAAGCGGTCATCCGCGAATTGGGCAAGCTCGTGCTGCTGATAAAGGCATGGCGCGCCAGGCCGGATGACCCGGAAATCCGGCGGCAGGTGTCGACGTCCGAGACGCGCGAACACGTCCTTGGCGATCCGGAGGCGCTGGTCGTGCACAGCGCGTGGGAGGCGCTGGGCGAGCGGATACAGACGCGCCGCGACGGTCTCGTCAGTCACGCCACCTGGCTGATGAATCTCCACCCCGGGCCATGCGCCCACGCCCTGCTGCTCGATTTCCATCCCGCGTCGGCGGGCAAGCGCGCGCAATCCTTCGCCGCCGGCGAGCAGTTCGAGGCGGCGCTGGCCTTCTATCCTTCGCCCGCGCCGCTGCGCGCGCTGATCGTCGACCGTTCGCCGATCGGGGAACGGCGGGCGTGGCGGGCGGTGGCGGCCTCGCCCGATCCGCTGGCCGCCTGCGCGCCCTTCTGGAACGGCGCGCCCTGGGGCCTGGAATGCCCGCTCGTCCTGCCGCCGGGCCGCGTCGTCAGGGACCGGGAGGGGCGCGGGTGGTGGCGGGCCGACGAAGACGAGCACGGCTCCGGCTTGCCGCTGGCGCGCGAAACGCCGCTGCCGGTGCTCGGCATGGCGCTTTCCGCGGCGGCCGGCCTGTGGGACGGCATGCGCCTGGATCTGTTTGCCGCGCAAAGCGCGTTCGGGAGGATCGATCTGTCATGAGCGCATCCTCGTCTTTCCCGCGGCTGGCGCCGCAATTCGCCGCCCTGCGCGATTGCTGGATCACCGGCGGCAGCGCGGCCGCTCTCGCGCCCGAGGACTGGCGGGCGCTGACCGCGGGGACGGACGCCGAAGAGCGCGAACGCCGCCTGGTCGCGCTGGCCGGACAGGCGTGGGACGTGGCTTTCCGCCCGGCGCTGCCGAGGGAGGCCGCGCGCCGGAAGGATCTGCCCCGTCTGGCGCTGCCGACGGTGCCCGAACAATGGCGCTCCTTGTTCCGTTACGCGCTCGAGCAGGCGTCCGGCGTCAACGTCAATGTAAACGGCGTGTTGCGCCTGGTGGAGCGGCGCGGCTTTTGCGCGCATCCGCTCGACTGGATGCCGACCGCTTCGACGGAGGACGCGCCCGATCTCTACGCGCCCTGGCAGGATTGGGTGCAGTCCCTGGACGGCGAGGATGGGAAGGACGGGAAGGACGAGGCCAGCGAGCTGGACGAGGAGAGCTGGGACAGTTTCTACCCCGCGCAACGGCGGCGGCTGCTCAAGGCCATGCGCGGGCGGGAGGCCGACCGCGCCTGCCAGCTCATCGCCGCCCGGGCGGCGGAGGAACCCGCCGAGAAACGGCTGGCGTTGATCGAAACGCTGGCGGTCGGCCTGAGCGAGAACGACGCGCCTTACCTGCAAAGCCTGGTCGCCAGTGACCGTTCCGGCAAGGTCAAGGCGCTGGCGGCGCGTTTCCTGGCCCGCCTGCGGCACCGGAGCGAAGGCGCGCCGCAAGAAGAGCTGGCCGAACTCGCCGACTTTTTCGAGCTGGGCCGCGCGGGGATTTTCAAGCGCCATGCGAGCGTGAGCGCGAAGGCCGTGAAATCGCAGGCGCAGGCGAACCGGCGCATGGAGTTGTTCGAGTGCTTTTCCTTCGCCGACCTTGCCGGCGCGCTCGGCGTGAGCGAGGCCGAGGTGATCGACGGCTGGCAATTCGGCGACCGGGACAAGCTGGCGCCGACGGCGGACGACGGCCTGGCGCGGATGGTGGCGGCGAGCGCCGCCGACGAGTTCGTCGCGCGCCTCGCGGAGCGGCTCTTCGCGGTAAAGGAGGCGATTCCGCTGCTGCTCCGTCTGCTGCCCCGGCTCGACCGCGCCGGGCAGCGCCGGGTCATGCTGGGAATCCTCGCGGGCCGGAGGCTGTGGCCTCTGACGCGCATCGAACACGGCGATCTCGCCGGGCCGGACGATATCCTTTCCAGCCAGGCTTACCAGGCGGTCAAATCCGAGTTCCGGGAGGCGCGGGAAAACGGCGGCGCGCCGCATCTCCTCTCGTCGTTCAACGCGCTCGCCGGGGTGGCGACCGCCGAGGCCGCCAAGGCGGCGCTCGACGATATCGCCGTTTCGCTCGGCGTCTTCCCGGCCAGTCCGGCGCTCGCTTTCCTGCGCCTGAATCTTGAACTGGCGCGGGCCGCCGCTTCGTCAACCTGAGCCACATTTTCCTGGAGTTCATCGCAAATGTCCGACCTTCTCCGGCTTCCCGCCGAACAATCCTACGCCGGCGAACTCGCGGCCCTGGCGCGCGGCGACGACGCCGGCAAGCCCGAGGGCTGGAAACTCTCGCCCCGCGCCGTGCTCACCTACCTGCTCGGCGGCGAGGCGAGCGACGGCACGGTGATTTCGCCCAAGTACGTGGGCCGCCGCCGCCTGATGGAAACGGCGGTCGCCACGCTGGCGACCGATCGCGCCCTGCTGCTGCTCGGCGTGCCGGGCACGGCCAAGTCCTGGGTGTCCGAACACCTGGCGGCGGCGATCACCGGCGACTCCACCCTGCTCATCCAGTGCACGGCCGGCACCGACGAGAATCAGATCCGCTACGGATGGAACTACGCGCAACTGCTCGCCAAGGGGCCAAGCCCGGAGGCGCTGGTGCCGACGCCGCTCTACCGCGCCATGCAGGACGGCAAGCTCTGCCGCCTGGAAGAACTCACGCGCATGGGCTCCGACGTGCAGGACACCCTGATTACCGTGCTTTCGGAAAAAATGATGCCCATCGCCGAGCTGAACAGCGCGATCTACGCCCGGCGCGGTTTCAACGTCATCGCCACCGCCAACAACCGCGACAAGGGCGTGAACGAGCTGTCGTCGGCCTTGAAGCGCCGCTTCAACGTCGTGGTGCTGCCGCTGCCCGACGACATGGAGCAGGAAGTGGCCATCGTCGCCCGGCGGGTGAACGAGATGGCGCTTGGCCTGGCGCTGCCGGTGCCCAGGAACGCGCAAGAGGAGATCGCCCGCGTGCTCACCATCTTCCGCGAACTGCGCTCGGGGGCGACGCTCGACGGCAAGACGACGCTGAAGACGCCTTCGGGCTCCCTGTCCACCGCCGAGGCCATCGCCACCCTGGTCGGCGGGCTGTCGCAGGCGGCGTGGTTCAACGATGGCCGCCTCACCGCGCGGGAACTGGCCGCCAGCGTGGTCGGCGCGGTCATCAAGGACCCGGTGCAGGACAAGGCGGTGCTGGAGGAATACCTGGAAACCGTGCTGAAGAAGCGCGGCCCCTATTCCGCCTGGTACGCCGCGCTCAACGAGGCGATCTGAAACATGGACGAAGACGCCGCCGCCGGCGGCATTTCCTTTTTCGGCGTGCGCCATCACGGCCCCGGCTCGGCCAGCAGCCTGGTGCGCGCGCTCGACGCGCTGCGCCCGGTCGCGGTGTTGATCGAGGGACCGTCCGACGCTTCCGGAATCCTGCCGATGCTGGCCGCGCCCGAAATGAAGCCGCCGGTCGCCCTGCTCTGCTACCCGGAGGACGATCCCGCGCAAACGAGCTTCTGGCCGTTCGCGGAATTCTCGCCCGAGTACCAGGCGACGCTGTGGGCGGCGCGGCACGGGGCGAGCGTGAGTTTCATCGATCTGCCGTCGACGGCGCGCGCCGCCGATCCGCCGGGGAAGGCGGATCGCGCCGGCGGGGAAACGCCGGAGGAGGCGTCCGGAAGCGCCGGCGAGGCGCCGGCCACGCCGGCGGGCGAGGTGGAGGATTCCCCCGAATTCCGCGATCCCGTCGGCGTGCTGGCGGCGGCCGCCGGCTATCAGGACGGCGAAAGCTGGTGGGCCGATCTCATCGAACAGAATCCCGCGCCCGGCCCGGTGTTCGGCGCCATCGCCGAGGCCATGGCCGCGCTGCGCGAGGAGCTGGCCGCGCTGCCGGAATTCGAGGCCAGGCGCGAAGCGCACATGCGGCTCGCCATCGCCGACGCGCGCGCCCGCCTGGACGGCCCCATCGCCGTGGTCTGCGGCGCCTGGCACGTGCCGGCGCTGCGCGCCGCGCGGGCGAAGAAGGAAGACCGCGCGCTCATCAAGGGACTCCCGCGCAAAAAAAGCGTCATGACCTGGGCGCCCTGGACGGCGCCGCGCCTCGCGTTCGCGCAGGCTTACGGCGCGGGCGTGGCCGCGCCCGGCTGGTGCAAGCACCTCTGGCAAACCCGGCAGCGGCATGACGGAGCCAGCCTGTGGCTGGCGCGCATCGCCCGCCTGCTGCGCGACAAGGGGCATCCGGTGTCGACGGCGGCCTTGATCGAGGCCGAACGCCTCGCCATGGCGCTGGCCGCGATCCGCGAACGGCCCAAGCCCGGCTTCGAGGAACTGCGCGAGGCGGCGGTCGCCTGCCTCTTCGGCGGCGAGACGCTGCTGTGGCGGAGCATCGAGGACACCTTGCTGCTCGGCGACGAGGTCGGCGAAATTCCCGCCGGCGCGCCGCTCGCGCCGCTGATCGAGGATTTGCAGCGCCAGCAGAAACAGGCGCGGCTCAAACCCGAGGCGCTGCAACGCGAACTCGCGCTCGACCTGAGAAGCGACAGCGGACGTTTCCGCTCCACCTTGCTGCATCGCCTCGCCATCCTTGGCGTGGAGTGGGGCAAGCCGCTCGACAAGGGCGGCAGCCGCGGCACGTTCCGCGAACGCTGGATGCTGGCCTGGGAGCCGGAATACGCCGTCCAGCTCGTCGAAAAGCTGGTTTACGGCGCCACCCTCGCGCAGGCCGCCAACGGCTGGCTGGCCGAACGCCTGGGCCAGGCGAGCGCGCTCGACGAGCTGGCCGAACTGATCCGCGCCGCGATCACCGCCGACCTGCCGGAAGCCGCCGCGCGCGGCCTGGCGGTGTTCGAGGAAAAAGCGGCGCTCTCCAGCAACGCCGCGGAAATGCTCGCCGCCATTCCGCCGCTCGCCGACATCGTTCGCTACGGCGAGGCGCGCGCCTCCGACACCGGCGCGCTCAACGCGCTGCTGGAACGCCTGATCGTCGAAACGGCGATCAATCTGATCCACGCGGCGCGCGACCTCGACGCGGAAGCCGCCGAACAGATGGCCGCGCGGATCGCCGCCGCGCATGCCGGGGTCCGCCTGATCGAACCGGACGCGGACATTCTCGACGCCTGGCACAAGGGGCTGGGCCGCGTTCTCGACGACGCGCGCGCCACGCCGCGCGTCGCGGGCGGCGTGGCGCAAATTCTCTACGAGGCGGAAATCCTCGCCGCCGAAGACGCCGTGGATTTGCTCGGGCGGCGCTTGTCGCCGGGCACGCCGGTGCTGGAGGCCGCCGGCTTTCTCGAAGGATTCTTCTTGGCGTCCGCCGCCCGCCTGATTCACGACGAAGGCTTGCGCCAGGCGGTCGACGGCTGGCTGCTGCGGCTGGACGAGGAGGATTTCGTCGCCCACCTGCCGCTACTGCGCCGGGTGTTCGCCGGGCTTGACGGCATGGAGCGAAAACGCCTGATCGCCGCCGCGCTCGGCAAGGGGCCGGCCTTGCCGACGGGCTTCATCCCCGCGCCCGACGGCGGCGCGCTGTGGCGAACACACCTGGAAATCTTGCGCGCGCTGCTGACGGAGAACTCCAATGGATGAAACGCCCAGCCCGGCGACGCCGGACGACGAGGTCTTCGACAGCCGCCGTGAACGGCGCTGGCGCCTGGCCGTCGGCGCGGACGAGAACGCGCTCGCCGAATCCGACCGCAAGCTTTCCGCCGCGCTCACCGCGCTCTACGGCGACGGCGACGCCGGGAAGAAGGGCCGCGGCGGTCTCGGGCGCTCCTCGCCGCGCGCCATCGCCCACTGGATCGGCGACATCCGTTCCTTCTTCCCGCAACACGTGGTGCAGGTGGTGCAGAAGGACGCCTTCGAGCGCCTCGGCCTCAAGCGGATGCTGATGGAGCCGGAATTTCTCGCCGCCGTCGAGCAGAACGTCAATCTCGTCGCCGACCTGGTGTCGCTGCGCGGCGCGATGCCGGAGAAAACCCGGGCGCTGGCGCGCGCCGTGATCGGCGAAATCGTCGCCAAACTCATGGAACGGCTGGAACGCAAAACGGCGGAAGCCCTCCGCGGCGCGCTCGACCGTTCGCGGCGCACGTTCCGCCCGCGCTACCGCGACATCGACTGGCCGCGCACCATCGGCGCCAACCTGCGCCACTACCAGCCCGAATACAAGACCGTGGTGCCGGAAAGGCTCATCGGCTTCATGCGCAGGCAGCGCCGCCTCGTCGATCTCGACGAGATCGTGCTGTGCGTCGACCAATCCGGCTCGATGGCCAGTTCGGTGATCTACGCCTCCATTTTCGCCGCGGTGATGGCCTCGATTCCGGTGGTGCGCACCCGGCTCGTCTGCTTCGACACCGCCGTTGCCGACCTCACCGACGATCTCGCCGATCCGGTCGAAGTCCTGTTCGGCATCCAGCTCGGCGGCGGCACCGACATCAACCAGGCCGTCGCCTACTGCGCCGAACGCATCGAGCGCCCGCTCAAGGCGCATCTCGTGCTGATCACCGATCTCTACGAAGGCGGCGACGAGGACGATCTCCTGCGGCGACTCGCGGCGCTGGCGCGAAGCGGCGTGAATATCATCGTGCTGCTCGCGCTCACCGACCAGGGACAGCCCGGATACTCGGAATCGACCGCCGCGAAGGTCGCCGCGCTCGGCATCCCGGCGTTCGCCTGCACGCCGGACATGTTTCCGGACATGATGGCCACCGCGCTGCGGCGCGCGGACATCGCGGCCTGGGCGGCGGGAGCGGACATCAAGCTGGCGCGGGCGAAGGAAGGATGAGCATCGGGCAAAAAATCAGCGCCAGACCTTCAGGGCCGCCGGTCTCCACTCCATCTGGAAGGGGTTTCGTTCCGCTTCCAAATGGCGGCGGTCGAAACCCCGGCCGCAAGAATGCGGGTTCCAGGCTTCGCGCCGCTTCTTTCGAGCCGGGTTTCATGCCAAGTTGCGCTCAATGGGCCGTTGATACGCAAGTCTGCCGTATCGGGATTTCGGTCATTTTTTACGTATCACGATGGTTTGGCGGCAACTTGGTATCAAAGCGGAGTGAGTTTTACGATGACAAGGGCTTTCCCCTCCCCGCAGTATAATCCCGACACTTCCACTCTCTCCATGAGTTGGCCATGTCGCGCAAAAAGCTCCCCATCGGCATCCAGACCTTCCGCGAAATCCGCGAGGATAATTGCTACTACGTCGACAAAACCGCTTTCGCCTTGCGCATGGTTCGGGAAGGCAAAGCCTATTTCCTCTCCCGCCCGCGCCGGTTTGGCAAAAGCCTCTTCCTGGATACGCTGGCGGAATTGTT
>JAISNE010000050.1 GCA_031276375.1 Accumulibacter sp. | reverse complement strand
CCGACGCAAGGCGGGAGGGCTATTTGATGTCGGGGTTCGCTTCGCTCACCCCGACCTATGCGCTGAGGTTCGGGTATCAGGTGTCAGGAGTCAGGGATCAGTTAGTCCGGTGAGCATTCTCCCCCCGTGGTAGGGGCGGGTTTGAAACCCGCCCCTACGCTCCTATCTCGATATCGGCGTGCAGCCCGCATAGCCCGCATAGGTCGGGGTGAGCGAAGCGAACCCCGACAAAAAGTAGGCTCGATAGTCCCATGAAACACCGGAGAACCTGGGTTGCGGGAGGCGCTTGTTTTTTTCACGAAGATCTGGCCGAGCGTTTGCGCGTTTCAATCCTGTCGGACATGGTGATGTGAAGCAGACTTCATGGGACGAAAGACCGTCGGTTATTGGCGTTCCCTTTATTTTTCCTGTTCCGCCTGAAGAAGAGGGTACGAAGGATTTTGTGGGCGATGGCGACGATAGCGCGCATGGGGCGGGGTGATTGAAACGAACCCCGACGCAAGGCGGGAGGGCTATTTGATGTCGGGGTTCGCTTCGCTCACCCCGACCTATGCGCTGAGGGGGTCAGGGATCAGGGACAGAGGACAGCCAGTTACCGGCGCTACGCGCCGCGAATACTACTGTCTTCGGTCTTCTGTCCTCTGTCCTCCGAACCGGAGCGCGGGCGTCCCGCCCGCAGTGCGAGCCGCAGGCTCGCGTACCATCGTCTCTTTCATCTTCGCGCGGGCACTCGCCGCCATGACCGCTCATTACGCCGTCGACCGATACAAAGTGGCGTCCAATAGTCCGTTGATACGACACTTACCAAAAACGCGGCCTTCGCTCCAGGAGAAAAACCGCCGGGCGTCTTCCGGACTACGCGCTTCCTTGCTCGGACTCGTCCAAAAAGGGTAAATGCGATTGCCTGGGGCCAGCGCATGAACAACCCCGCCGGCGGGCGAATCGATGGAATGGCGGAATGATCGAATGGCCGCGATGGCGCTTTTGGATTTGTGGTTTAATTCCGTCCATGACCGCCTTCCATCCTTTCTCCGGCGAAGACTGCCGGTTTCCCTTGCGGACGATCGCGCTGATCGGCAAGTATCAAAGCCGTGAAATCGTGGAATCGCTGTCCCTGCTGGCGAAAAACCTGCACGAGCGGGGGGTCGAGGTGCTGGTCGAGGAGGCCACCGCGAGCCTGTCCGCGGAGTTGTCCGGGGCAGGCCCCGGCGCGCCGGTCTGGACGCGCTGCGGGTACGCCGGGATCGGCGCGCGGGCCGACGCGGCGATCGTGCTCGGCGGCGACGGGACGATGCTCAACGTGGCGCGTCACCTGGCGCGCCACCGCGTCCCGCTGCTCGGGGTCAACCAGGGACGCCTGGGCTTCATGACCGATGTCGCCCGGACGGACATGCTGGCCTGCGTGGACGACTTGCTGTCCGGCAAATTCACCCGCGAAAACCGGATGCTGTTGTCCGGGGAGATCGTGCGCGGCGGCCGCGCCGTCGCCGCCAATCTGGCGCTCAACGAGGTGGTGGTGGACAAGGGCGCCATCGGCCGGCTGATCGATTTCGATCTCTTTGTCGACGGCGAATTCCTCTACAACCTGCGTTCGGACGGAGTGATCGTGTCGACGCCGACCGGGTCGACGGCGTATTCGCTCTCCGCCAACGGCCCGATCATGCATCCGCAGGTTTCCGGCATCGCGCTGGTGCCGCTCTGCCCGCATTCGCTGACCAACCGTCCGGTGCTGGTGGGCGACCGCAACGCCATCGAAATCCGCATCGTGCGCGCCGACGATTCGCGCGTGCACTTCGACGGCCAGGTGACTTTCAACATGAAGACGGATGACGTGGTGCGCATCCGCCGTTCGGAAGATTCCGTGTGTTTTCTGCATCCGCCCGGTTACAGCTATTTCGCCATGTTGCGCAAAAAGCTGCACTGGAACCGGCCGCCGGTGACCGACTGAAATGCTGCAACGCCTGACCATCCGCGATTTCGTTCTGGTCGACCGGCTGGAGCTCGAATTCACCGCGGGCTTCGGCGCGCTGACCGGCGAAACCGGCGCGGGCAAGTCGATCCTCGTCGACGCCCTGGCTTTCGTGCTGGGCGAACGGGCCGACGCCGGCCTGATCCGCGCCGGCGGCGAGCGCGCCGAAGT
The DNA here is from genome assembly GCA_031276375.1 of Accumulibacter sp. GTDB lineage: Bacteria > Pseudomonadota > Gammaproteobacteria > Burkholderiales > Rhodocyclaceae > Propionivibrio. The sequence continues at coordinate 3,022 of JAISNE010000050.1, read as the reverse complement.
CTCGGCCGAATTCGCGCTGGCCGACGCGCCCGCCGTTTCCGCCTGGCTGCGCGAGAACGACCTGGACGGCGGCGACGGACTGCTGCTGCGCCGCGTGCTCGACGCGGGCGGCCGCTCCCGCGCCTATCTCAACGGCTCGCCGGCGACCGTGCACCAGTTGCGCGAGGTGTCCGAACGGCTGGTCGATATCCACGGCCAGCACACGCATCAGTCGCTGCTGCGCGCCGAAGCCCAGCGCCTGCTGCTCGACGCGCACGCGCGCCTGTCCGATCTGGCGGCGCGGGTGGCCGCGGCCTGGCGCCGCGCGCGCGAGGCGAAAAGCCGGCTGGAGTCCGCCCTGACGGGCGCCGAGGCGCTCGCCGAGGAGCGCGAGCAACTGGCCTGGCAGGCGCGCGAACTCGACACGCTGGGCTTTTCCGGCGCGGAATGGGAAAGCCTCGAAGTCGAGCACCAGCGGCTTTCGCACGCGGCAAGCCTGGTCGAAGGCGCGCATTTTTCCCTGGCCGCGCTGGCCGAGGACGAGTTTTCGTGCGAGGCGCAGCTCGACGCGGCCAAGGCGCGGCTGAACGATCTGGCGGAATTCGACCCGGCGCTCGCCGACATCGCCGCCCTGTTGCAATCGGCCGGGGCCGAACTGGCCGAGGCGGTTTCCGCGCTGCGTCGCTACGCCGGCCGGCTGGAGCTCGACCCGGAGCGGTTGGGCGAGGTCGAGCGGCGCATCGAAGCGGTGCTGGCCTGCGCGCGCAAGTATCGCGCGCGTCCGGAGGAATTGCCCGGCCTGCTGGCCGGCTGGCGCGAACGTCTGGCGGCGCTGGGCGAGGCGGCGGACACGGCGGCGCTGGAGGCGCGCGCCGGCGAAGCGCGCCGGGAATACGAGACGCTGGCGAAAAAGCTCTCCGCGGCGCGCGCCAAAGCGGCCAAACAGCTTGGCGCCGAGGTCAGCCGGGTGATGCAGCAACTGGCGCTCGCCGGCGGCCGCTTCGAGATTGCCCTGACGCCGCTCGCGGAAGGCGGCGCGTTCGGGCTCGAACAGATCGAATTTCGCATCGCCGGGCTGGCCGGGAACGAATCGCGCCCGCTGGCGAAAGTGGTTTCGGGCGGCGAACTGTCGCGCATCAGCCTGGCCATCCAGGTGGTGACCAGTCAGGCGGCCAGCGTCCCGACACTGGTGTTCGACGAAGTCGATGTGGGCATCGGCGGCGGCGTGGCCGAGGTCGTCGGGCGTTTGCTGCGCGAACTCGGGAGCGGACGGCAGGTGTTGTGCGTGACGCATCTGGCCCAGGTCGCGGCGCGCGCCAACTGGCAGTGGCAAGTGTCCAAGGACAGCCGGGACGGCGCGGTATCGAGCCGCGTCGCCGTCCTGGACGAATCCGGGCGCGTCGAGGAAGTGGCGCGCATGTTGGGCGGCGTGGAAATTACCGCGATCACGCGGCAGCACGCGCGGGAGATGCTGGGATTTCAGTGAATGGCCGTGGCCGGGGAGCGGCCGGAGCGTTTTCACGTTTCATTCGATTTCTCTTTGTTCGGGCAGTCCTGGCGGCCGCATTCGACGTAGAGATACATCGCGTGCGCCTGGATGGTGAAGCCGCGCTCCTTGGCGACGCGCTTCTGGCGCCGCTCGATTTCCTCGTCGTGAAACTCCTCCACGTGACCGCAGTGGATGCATACGAGATGGTCGTGGTGCTGCATCGCCTTGCGCTCGAACACCGCCTTGCTCGATTCGAAATGATGCCGTTCGAGCAGACCGGCCTGCTCGAACTGGGTCAGCGCGCGATAGACCGTGGCCAGACCGATATCCATGTTGTCGTTGACCAGCATGCGGTAAACATCGTCGGCCGTGAGGTGTTTTCCTTCCGCCCTGTCAAACAGCTCAAGGATTTTCATGCGCGGGAAAGTGACCTTGAGTCCGATGTTCTTGAGTTCGCTGGATTTGTTCATGGCTATGGAGTTCTTTCGGTTATGATATGCCGCTTGCCGGAGGATTCCGATTCAAGAGGGTAGTTTAATGCCATTCTGCAATTTTTTTACCAGGAGCGTTCGTGGCATGAAGTTTGGATGGACAGCGGCAACTGTTTTTCTCGTCCTGGCGGCCGGCGCGTGTTCCTGGGTTCCGCGCCCGATCAGCGAGTACAAGATCGACATCCAGCAGGGAAACGTGCTGACGCAGGAAATGGTGGCGCAGCTTCGGCCCGGCCTCACCAGGGAGCAGGTGCGCTTCATCCTGGGCACGCCGGTCCTGGCGGACATGTTCCACGCCAACCGCTGGGACTACCTTTACCGCCTGCAAAAGGGCAGCACCGGCGAAATCGAGACGCGCAAATTCTCGACCTTCTTCGACGACGACGGCCGGCTGGTGCGCGTGGGCGGCGACGTGAGCGTCCTGCAACCCGCCGATCTGACGGCCGAGCCGGAGAACAGGATGCGCGAAATCGATCTGGGGTCGATTCCGGAAGGAACCGAAGCGCCGCCGCTCGAAGAGCGGGGTTTTTTTGGAACAATCATGGAAAGCCTGGGGTTCTGAGATGAATGCACTGAAAATCGCGGTCGTGGGAGCCACCGGACGGATGGGGCGGATGCTCATCGAAGCGGTGCTCAAGGACGGCGCGGCGGAACTGGCGGCGGCCATCGAGCAGCCCGGCCATCCGCTGATCGGCGCGTCCGCCGGGGAACTGGTCGGCCTGCCGTGCGCCGTTCCGGTCGGCGCCGACGCCGAGGCCGGAATCGCCCAGGCCAACTGTCTGATCGATTTCACGCGCCCGCAAGGCACGCTCGAACATCTGGCCATCTGCCGGCGGCGCAAGGTCGCCATGGTGATCGGCACGACCGGGCTGGACGAACGAGGCAAACAGGCCGTGGCCGGCGCGGCGCGGGAAATTCCGGTGGTTTTCTCCCCGAACATGAGCGTCGGCGTCAACGTGGTTTTCAAGCTGCTCGACATGGCCTCCCGCATTCTTGCGCAAGGCTACGACATCGAGATCGTCGAAGCGCACCACCGGCTCAAGGTCGACGCGCCCTCGGGCAC